>NZ_JBIVCA010000010.1:0-188969 GCF_044746345.1 Lysinibacillus sp. NPDC086135
ATGCCTGTCCTGATGCTATAGAATAGTCACCTAATGCGACTGAATGCAATGCTGATGCTACAACATTGTTACCAAGAGCAACACAGTTACTAGTTTGTGCAGTCGATTTTATTCCAGTAGCAATAGATGAGAATCCTAATGCTTGAGTTGAATCTCCTACAGCCAAAGAATAGTGCCCTCTTGCTATAGAATTTTTACCCATAGCTGTAGAATTGGCACCTCCAGATAAGTTGAATGACCCAAATGCCTGATTGGATCTAGTTGTGGCTCCTTCATACTTCTGTACAATTTGTATAAAGGCGATTGACATGTCAGTTGCATCACTCAACTTAATATCTACTTCATCAGCTACAGTCGTTTTACTTATAGCAATACTGTCAATCCAAGTCCCATCTATTCTCCTTAATGAGACAGGAGAATTAGTATATAATGTTGCTGCATCTTTAACCCGAACTGTCTTTGCAGAACTGTTTTGAGAAAAACATATTCCTGCAAACGTTACAGAGTCAACAAAATTATCGTTACCTATAGCGCTAGATGTAGGAAATGTAATATTGTTTTCTTGATATAGTTTTGCGCTACTTCCTCCAATGACTTTTGCTACACCAGTCACAGGATCAACTTCTAAAGTCTCACCATCAGGTTTAAAATGACCTAACTTTTCAGTAGTCGCAATTTCAGTCAAATGTTCAGTAACTTCTGCTTGCATTCCATCAACTTTTTGATTAATTTCTGTTAAATCTGCATCTTGACCTTTATCACCTTTTTCACCTTTTAAAGAAGCTAACCACTCTTCAGAAGTACCGACAAATCCATTTTCAACTGCTATCTCGTATGCAGATTTACCATCTTCTCCAGTGATACCTGTATCACCTTTTTCACCCTTGATGTTACCAACATTTTCCCATATACCTGTCACTTCTGACCACACATATAATTCACCGTTTACAGTATAAGCATCACCGGGATGTCCAGTAGGAGGGAGTTGCGATTCGTCTGTTAATTTACCTAGAATACTTAATGCCGCACCAGTATCACCTTTGTCACCTTTTGCTCCTTTGCTAGCAAGTAATCTCCATACGTTTGTATTTGAGACAGGTGTATTTGTATTGTCAGTTATCGCAATATAAGTACTTCCATCAACTTCTACTTGATTAAATTTTTTATATGTAACATTTGTATTGTATGATCCAGTGAATTTATACTGATTAATAATGATATTCATATCATCTAAACTTTTTAGGCGAGCTTGCTCGTTGGTGTTACGTATTTGTTCATTTTGGATTCGTGCAACCTCATTAGATTTACGTGTATCTTCAGCATTTCTTCTATCAGTCTCATTTGACTTACGAGCATTTTCATTCACAATCCGTTGTTGTTCATTTGTATTTCTAATTGTTTCAGCTTCATTCGATTCTTCTAGTAAGTCATTTAATTCGTCTTTAATTTGGTTAGCTTCAGTTAAAGTATTTGTTACTTCTTGATTTAGCAATTCTACTTGAGCAATTAAATCTTGAAGGATGCCTATGTAACTTAAATCTTTATCTTTTAAGTGGTCGAATATCCATACTGAGAAAGGTTGAATAGAAACCATAGAAGTACCTGAATAAACGGAGAGAATAGTTTCTAGTTTTCCAACCTCAGACATTTCTACACCAACAAATTTATAAACAATCATGTGTGTCGCTTGATCTAAATAAGGCTCACCGATGATTGTTTGACCTGATGGTAGTCCAAAAGTAATTTCAGCTCTAGTAAAGTCTGTTAAGTCAAACTCTTTACCATCATCAAAAATTCTAAACTTTAATGTTGCTGAATCACCTTGCTTAAAAGTAGGTACAATACTTGTCATTCTACGTTTTACATCTACGTTTAATATGTATTCATTACTAAATGACATTTAAAAAATCCTTTCTTTATGTATTTTTTAATTTTGTCTGTCGTAAAACTTAATTACATTTTCAAATTGCTCACATATGTAATCGTGCGCTTCTGCTAATTCTCCTGAAACTGATATTAATTCTTCATCTAAGAATAGGTTAGCTACAGTCAGTAACATTTCTTTATTAGCTTCATTTAAATCAATATGCATTTCTTCATTCAATAATATATCCATTTCATTTAAATACTCGCTAGTAACTTTAAAATTACCGTTCTCAAATATTTCAATATTACCTGATGCATCTTTGATAGCATATTGATTCTTTAATTCATTTTTCTCTGGTTCAATAATATTAATGTAATGGCTCTGTAGTAAACGATTAAACCTTGTACGTCGTCTAGAAACTGTACCTTTTAAATCCAAATCAAAAAGCATTTTATATGTATTTTCCACATGCTTATTTTTTATTTTCATCAATATATTCTCCTTAAAATATAAATACAAAAAAAGGCTACTCTAAATTGAGTAGCCCATAGTAACCGTTTAATGTTATTTTTCTGGAATTTCAATAATTTCAAGTATACCTTCATCATTTCTATCATCAATGTCATATACGACTAAATAACGCTTACCATCTTCGAATTTAATTGGATGTTCGTTATCTTTCCAAATATGACGTTTACGGAAAATCTGCTTACCATTTGTGAATCCTTTTACTTCTCGTATTCCTGAATAACCTTCCATCATGATCCAAGGGTCTTTCTCCATTACCATAACCCAATTGTCTTTAGTGTAACCTTTACCATTTAGCAATTCTGCGTAGTCTTCTTGTTTGTCATATGTTAGATAAGGCGTTGGCTTCATTTCTGGATATTTTGCATCAGCACTTACTATACCTGCAAATAATAAACCTAAAGATAACATTCCTGCTACTAAAAACTTTTTCATATTAATCTTCTCCTTTATGGGTGTCTATATATTTATATTGTATACTTTCTTAAGGATAAAGTTAACAATTATATTGAAAATATTTTACTTTATTATAGATATAATGGAAGTATGACCGTTTTATTGCAGTATTAGACATTTTGATAATTATCACTTCAGTTCTATATATCCAATTTCGTCATTGAAGCCACGCACATATAGTCTTCCTCCTGAACCACCTTGTGAAGCTCCTCTTGAGCCATTCCATACTAAGCGTGCACCTGCATAATTAGATGTAATAGCACTTTCGCCTTGAATTGTCAAACCACCATATGGAATTTGTACACCTGCATCAGTAGATATTTCAATACCTCTGCTAGAAGACCATGATATTTGATTGCCCATACCTCTACCTCCAAAGCTTATACCTTTTATATTAGAGTCATTCCATTTAGCGCCTAGTTGTATCCAGTTACCAACAGTAACATCATCGCTAATATTAATAGTAGCAGATTCTATATTAGTTCCAGAAATAGTCCCACCAGTAATAGTATTGCCATATATTGTACTTCCTCTTATATCAGTGCCAGTAATAGTTCCACCATTAATTGTATTACCAGTGATGGTGTTCCCTGTTATTGTGCCACCATTTATATTATTACCATTGATAGTGCTACCTGTGATTGTAGTACCGTTAATCGATCCACCATAAATATTATTACCATTGATCGTCGTACCAGTTATTGTAGACGCGTTTATATTTCCACTAAAAGTAGCATTTCCGTATGTATCAATTTCAAACGTTTTTTCACCATAAGAGTTATATCCACGCATACCGTAGTCGTCCATTTTTACGCCACGATTTGAAGAAGTGGATGTTTGAATTAAGAAGTTTTCCTGTGAGGTCATTCTTCCTGAATTAGCATTTAACTCAAATGTTACTCCGCCTGAAGCATTATAGCCTGTTATTCCACTAGACGTTATAACTACCCCTCGATAAGAAGAAGGGGAGGACTTTATAGTTAAATCACCGATAATTTCAACTTGTCCAGTAGACGCATTGACATTAAAAGTACGAACGCCGTTAGAATTAAATGCCCTGAACCCGTTTCCGTCTAATTGAGTACCACGATTAGCACTACTAGATGTTCGAATATCAATTGCGCCATCCATTATATTTACACCGTATTTGTATTGAGAAGTGTTGTCAGGATTTTTATATCTACCAATCTCAACCTTCTTAACTCCGTTTGCATCGAATATTGTTTGAGTTGCTCCATTTATCTCAAATAAACCTAAGTCGCTTTGAATTACCAATTTATTACCAAGTATTAATTTTCCTGCTAATTTTTCAGCGTGAACTCCATTTTTAGAAATAGCCACTTCGACAGAGTTACCCGAATTTTTGGTAATGGCTAGAATCCCATTATTAATAACTAAATATGTATTATCATCTTGCAAGTCATTACTATAGAACCCACGCTCATTCATAGTGTTGGAATTTGCAGTACCGCCAACTAGTACATTCTTTGCAGTGTCAAATTCACTATTTATCATTTGTGTAACTAGGTTATTTGCGTTTACAGCTAAATCAAGCTTATATTTATTCATGTCTACAGAGGTAGAAGTATTATGTGATGAATAAATCATATCAACTAACTTGGAATCATCATCTTTTAAGTCTTTATCATTAGCTATTGTTAATGAAATATCATTGTTATCAAAATCATAACTAATCTCAATAATTTTAGATGATATACTAACGTCCAGAGTTCCTGAAATTAATTTAACAGTATCTCCTAGATTAATCTTGTCTCTATCAGCAACGTATTCCATATCGTTCAGGAAATTAACAACTTTAAATGTCATTGCAATAGCAGGTTCATTAACAGTTTTAAAATGCTTTGTTGCTGCATCTAATAAATCTTGTTCCTCAACAATTGTATCATCAGTAAAATCTTTACCTATTATGTATTTATTTAATTCTAATAAATTATCTCTTGTGAAATTGTTCTCTACTGATAATAAATTACGTAGTGTAGAAATGGCATTTTCAGTACTCTGTATTTCATTTTCTTTAGTGTTAATCTGATTTTTCTTGGTTGTAATTTGTGTATTTTTACTATTAATTCTATTGATAACAGATTGCCAATCAGGTCTTGAAGGTGCTTGCTCATAGTATGTAGCATTTATAACATCTAACTCATTGTTTAGTATCGTAAGTTCTGTATCAAGTACACTCAGTTCTTGATTTAAAGTTGTTAATTCTGCTTTTTTAGTGGATAGAGAAGTTGACAATTCTTTAAACTTAGTTGCATTTTGACTTAGTAGCTTATTGTACTTTAGTAAAGCAATGCATAATGCATCAGTCATATACTCTGAATGCTCTATAACATTGTAGTTATCGTCACACTTGAAAGGGTAGATGTACCAACTGAAATCCTCTAAATAGTTTGATCCAGTAGGAGAGAGAGTCCGAAATTCAAGACCTTCTTCACCATAGCAATACATACGAGTTACAATTTCATCAATATTAATATCAACATTATATGACTCTAGATATTTACCTTTTTTTAATTTCCATCCACGATTTAATCCAATTTTTTCTGGTTTATAAAATGAAACCTTCTGTTTTACAGTGTCAAAATGAATAATTGCATTGAATTTTGTTGCTACATCAAATAGACATTGTAATACTGTTGAATTGTCTGATTGATATGATCGTTTTAGTGCATTAGAATTGTTTACATCAAAATCTACATCAATAAAATCAATTCCCCAATCTGTTTCTTTTAAGAAATCAAATACTAATTGACTTAATGTATATGATGTAGCTTCATATAATTTAATTAATTTGTTATTTAAAAGGTAGCCTAGATTAAATAAATTGTATGAAATAACTTCTTCATTACTTGACATGGATTTATTTTGACTCATGACGACAAAGTATTCTGTAGTACCTTTAAATTGAAATTCAACTAGATAGTAAAGCTTAATATCTGAGATGAGTGGATTTTTAATTAATTCATGATTTCTGTCTATGTAAGATGGGGTAGTGAAAGAAAGTTCGTTTATAGCACCTAGTTTTAGATTTAATTTTAAATTGTATATGTCTTTTAATTTTCGAATTCTACTCTTATCAGGTTTGCACAAGTATATATTAGGAATAATTTCTTTTTTAGATAGTATGTCATCAATATACAATGATAAGATATTCATTCAATTCCTCCTTTCTTTAGTAGTAAATTGGTCTATCTTCATTTAAATATTTATACTCAAGATAAAATTCACAATCAAAATTACCTGTAAAAGTGAATGTTGAAGAAGAATTCCTATCAAAATCCAACCAAACATCATTGTGATTATTATGTAAATATCTATTTAATGACTTTTGAAAACTACTTATAATTTCTTCATTTTCACAATTAACTAAAACAACTTCTTTGTCATATAACCCTGTCAATTTGAATTCTTGATTATTCTCTTCATTCTTTATAGAGATATCACCATCTCCAATTTTTGTAAACTTAAGTTGTGGACGAATAATTGCATCACCTTCATTGTAAAAATACGGTTCTGCTTTTCCACGTACAGATACATAATGTGATATAGGAGGGGAGTAGCTGTATGGTGAATTACATCTGATATTTAAAGTTATATGACCTTCTTGACATCCATTGTGAATAAGCTCACTGTTGCCTTCAATGATTGCATAAAATACTCTATCTAAATTTGATTCAAAAATTAGAGGCTTATAATAATCAGTGAACAACCATCTAGATATGGCTCTCAAATTGTTTCTATCTTTCCATTCTTTAATGAAAAAAGACAAAGAAAAAGAGAGTGGATTGTTTTCCACTCCCATGAAGTATGGTCTATCTTTTCCATTTATCTTATTTTCTCTGATTGAACGATTTGGTAGGAAGGTTTCTTTGTATAATCCACCTCCGTCATTAATCATCACAACTCCGTATTCTTCACTAGACTCTCCATTGTATGTGAAATTTAGAGATTGGTACATTACCATTTACCTCCTTTTTCTCGTCTTATTTTATTTGCGATAGTTGTACCATATGTTTCAGCTTGTTCTTTTGTTGCGTTTATAACATCGCCAAATTGAATTTGGAATACATCACCATTAGAATTTGAATTCTGTGCAATAGGCTGAGGAGAGAACTTAGATAGTATAGGTCTTATACTACTCATAACTCTATCCATTACATCAATAGATTTAAAAAATCCTTTAGTATCAACTTTATTCAGCATAATTTCATTAGGGTGAGCAATAATAGCTTTTCCGCCTTTACCATCCATACCTGTACCAGACCAATTCATGAATCCACCAGTATCTAATGATGCCGCATATTTTTTAATTTGACTTTGTAAAGTTGCATCACCAAACATACCAGAGTTTACGGTCATAAAGTCTTTTAATTGGTTAGCTTGTGACCTACTCATTAATGCAGAAATTGCTCCAAATGAAATATTCTTGTCCAATTTTGACATTCCATTATTACGACCATCTGATGCTAATTTATCAACAGTCGCTTTGACAGAAGTTCTTTGTTTAGTATCTTTAATTTCACTTAATAGGACATCGTTAACGTACTTAGCCATAAGTACTTGCATGTCTCCATTCGTCAAAGTATTACCTAAACCATATTTATCTGTACCACTGACATCACTTCCACTAATAGGTGAACCGTTACCTTTTAAAAAATTATTTATGTATTTCTCATACTGACCACCATAAACAGACTTATTAGCTGTGAAGTATTGATTTAATGCCTCTAACTCAGCAGAAGTCAATCCTTTTACTGCATTGTCAAAAGAGATATTCTTATCGACAGTAGAACCTTCTACTCGTCCTGCACTACCTAATGAGTTACCTGCTGTATGAGCAGATTCTTTTGCAGAGCCAGATAATTGGTTAGCGACATTGTCAGTTAAGAATTTACCTAGAAGTACTTTCATATCTCCTTGAGTTAAATTTCCCTTGGAAGTTCCTACACCAGTACCTTTATTCTCATTAAAGATGTCATTAGGATTAAAATCACCAAAAGAGCCATTTGTACCTACTTGCATAGAATTAAACTCATTTACTAAGCTTATAGCTTCTCGCAAATGGTCGATAACATTTTGACGAATAGATGTACCAACTGATTGCATTGTTCCGTTTAGAGTATCTTCTAGTTCAGGCATTGTGGCAATCATTTCTGCAATATAACCATCAAACTCAGATAGCACTTTGTCAAAGTGACCTGCTAGGATATCTTCACGAATTCTAGCGAATTTACGCTCATCATTTAATAGATCAGTATAATGTTTTTCCCAATACTCTTTTTCACGGTTAATTTTATTGATAGTATTTTCATGCTCTTTGTCTTGAAGTTCAATCTTGCCATTTATCTCATCTTCTTTAGTTTCAAGTAGGTCATTAAGCCCTTGCTTTTGGAGCTCGATGTCACGCTCATGACGTTTTTCAGCAATATCTTTATCAATTTTATCAAGTTGTTCTTGTAACTTTTTACGCTTTTGCTTTGCTTCATTTGATTTATCTAATAGTGTGAGATTGTACTCTGACTGTAATTTGTCACGTTCTTTCTCCATATCACCAATTTGCATATTATAATCACGTTCAGCTTCTTGACGTTCAATTAAGCGTAATTTTTCATCAACGTTTTTACGGAATAAATCCATTTCATCGTTAAGTTGTTTCATGATTTTCTCATGCTTTTCATTTTCACGCTTAATTTCTTCATCAATTGACTTCATATGTTCGTCTTTGCGTTCTTGAACATATTCTTTATGTGCATTGATAAATTTTTCAGCAACATCTTTTAATTGAGATTCATTAGCTTTCTCAACTTGTTTTGTGTACTCTTTTATGGATAAGGTAGCGTTTAAATACGCTAAGTGTTCATCTTCTAACAACTTTTTAACTTCTTTTATTCTTTCAGCAGTAATGTCACGTTGTTTTAATTCTTCAACTAGTGCATCACGAGTTTCAAGATGTTTTTGAGCCATTTTTTCATACTGTTTAAGGATATTCTCAGTGTACTTTTTGTAATCAGCGGAACCTTCTTCATACATTTTACGTATTGCTTCATTTCGGTCAATTTCAAATTGCATTTTGCTAATATCAGCATCAGATTGAGTTTTAATGTTTACAATAATATTGAAATCGCCATTTTGAATTTCTAACTGCAATTGTTTAATTTGGGAGTTTAATTCTGTAACTCTATTTTTAGTGTTTTCTAACGCTTCACCAGATAATTTATTACTCTTAATTAACAATTCAAGATCAGTTAATTCTTGACGATTAATATTCTGTTTTTCTCGTAATTTAGAGTTTATTTTTTCTAGTGTCTGAAGGTAACGTAGCGAAGAGGTGTCAAGTTCTTCAATGGCAATATTTTCGTATTCTAGGAATGTATCTTTTTCTTTACGCAAAACATTATATTTAGTGAATATTTCATCTACTAATGAAACATAAGACTCTAACTTAGATGTATCAATATCTTTAATTGCAAAATCAATTTCACTGTTTACTTTACCTAACTCATGTAAACGCTCAGTATATTCTTCGACAACCTTTGATGTTAAGTTCCCACTACTAATAATATTTTGTAATGCCACAATCTCTGCTTGATTTATTTTCTTCTTTTCAGTTAGAGCATTAATTTGTTTATCCAACTCATCTCGGTACATCTGAGAAGATTTAATCAACTTATTTAAACGATTATCGCTGTTTTCAAGGAATTTATCATAATTGGACTTTTTATGCTCGTAAGCTGAAAGGGTAATATCAATAAGTCGCTTTTCTAAATTAGAGATAGCTTCTTCTTGTTGTAGAATATCAGTATTTAATCCGTTTAAATCAGAATTAGCTTGGTCAATTGCTTGTTGAGACGTATCAATACCGACACCTGCACCACCATTAGTACCTGCAAATTGATTGTAGTATTGGTTGGCAAAATTTTGACGTTTTCCAACAGCCGAACCGCCAGAACGCTCAAATAATCTTTCGAACTCTGAAGCGTGTTGTGAGGATGATAAATCACTTCGTTGTAATGAAGATAATGCTTTTTTCTCACTGTTGTTTAATTCTTTCCAAGCATAATCTAATTGAACCTGTAGATCAGTCCAGGATTTACCTACAGATTTAGCATAGTCTTGTAGTCCTGTTTTTCTTCCACCTAACCATTGGAAGATACCTGATGCACCACTAGATTTATTCACAGCACTTGAATTGAAGTTAGACTCTTGAGCAATGTTGCCCATTAGTCCTGCAATAGCTTTATCGTTTAAACCTTTATTTTTGAAATAATTCCAAACTACTGCTTGTTGACTAGAAGCAGATGGGGTAGTGGCACTGCTAGAACGTATAGCATTCAATGTTGCAGTAGGATTGATTGTTTGACCCTTTGAATTATTTTGTTCGTAATGTAAATGAGCGCCAGTAGAATAACCAGTGTTACCAGATTTACCAATCTGAGTTCCTGCTTGTACTTGATCTCCTAGTTTTACTATTGTTTGATCTAAGTGCGCTAAGATGTGCTTAACGTCATTGTCGTCTTGGATAACTACTAAGTTACCATATGTCCAATCCATCTTTTTACCATTTTTATCTGATGTAGCACTACCTGCTTTAATGACTTTGCCTGATACAGGAGCATCAACGCGAGTACCAGTAGGCATCGCGATATCTACACCGCGGTGATTGTCTGCGCGTGAACCATATGTAGAAGTTATTTTACCTTCATATCCATTAATCTTACCATTTGGAGATTTAACAGAAATATTACCAGTTTGTTGAATTTTACCCGATGCAATCTGAGACTCTATCGCTTTAGCTTGCTTTTGTTGTAATTCTAATTTTTGTTTCTCCAGCTTGATTTGAGTTTCTAATGATTTTTTATATTCACTAGAGTACTCAGGGAATTTTGATTGTATCTTTTGCTGTTTTTCAATTGCTAAATTAAGCTCTTCAAGTTTTTGTTTATACTTGTCAGTTATCCAAATTGATTTCTCTTTTTCAGCATTATTATCCTTTTGAGCTTTAGTATTACTTTTAGTAGATTTAGACGAGTTTTCTATTGCAGTATTGAAGCTATCAATTTTACCAATATTAGTACTAAGGCTCCCAGTTAAGCTACTTAATTCTGCTTTATATCCTTCAAGTGCTTGTTCGATAGGGATTTGTTGTAATCTAACAGCTAATCCTGCCATACCATTAAATGCGCTAACTACTTTAGAAGCAATGGTATTAGCTTTGACATACTTTTCTAGCATATCAATTTCTACTCTTAAATTATTAATACGTGCTCTAGCGCCAGAGGCAGACGCTAATGTAGCTTGTTCTTCAGCACTCAATTTACCATCTCTAGCATTTTTATAACCTTTTAATAGTATTTCGCTTGCTTTATTTTCTGCTTCAATTGCTTTACGTTTCTCATCGGATAAAAAGATTGCTTTACCGTCTTTACCTAATAAGTCAGGGTAAACACTAGACATTTCCTTCATTACAGCTACACGATCATCTAAGATATTTTTAATATCTCGTTCTTTAGATGTTAAATTTTCTTTAGTGTAAATGTCTTGTAGTTGTTTTTGAGTATAGCCTTCTAATTGGTATGTAAGCATATCATATTTAAGTATTAAATCATTTAATGCATCAACACCTGATTGCGATACACCTGCCATTGATTCAGTCGCATCTTTGAAGTCTTTCATTTTTGAAGCTAAGTTATCAACTGATTCAGAAGCACCTTCAGAATCATCGCCAAAAGCTTTCACCTTTGCTCTTGCTTCATCAATACTTACTCCATTTTCTTTGGCTACTTTAGCCAATCTATCATGTTCATTTGATACATCAGATAGCCTTTTTTTGAGAATTTCCATAATTGCAGAAACATCTTCTGCTTTCATTCCACTAGACTTTAAAACATTTGGTAGGGTGGAAAGGAAATCTTCTGCGCTTTTTTTCATATTACCAAATGAATCTTCAGAGGCGTTCTCTAAATCGCTGAAAACTTGAATTAATTCACTAGAAACTTTGGAGAATTGTACTCCTGAGAATAAATTTTCTAAACTATTTTTAACATTATTTAAATCTGACTCATTGACGGCATTCAATAGCTGAAGTGATAGGTTTTTAGCTGTTTCTTTTGCAGATTCATCCAGTTTTGAATTCCTGTTTATTATGTCATTTATTGAATCTGAGTATGTTAATCGCAATGATTCTACATTCTTTATTATATCATTAGTAAGAGGTGATACTGTTTGATAAGTCTCGTTTAAAATATCTAAGAGCTTTGTATAATATTTTACTGATTCTTCATCGCCATTATCATTGGCATCTTTAAGAAGCCCATTAATTTTTGTAATACCGTTTTCAACATCTTTGAATGTTTGATATATTGGCTTACCTTTTTCATCTATGAACCCAATACGTTTTTCTGATGGAATATTATTAATTTTAGCTGAAAGATCTTCTGCTTTTGCTCCACTAGACTTCAAAACATCTAAATAAGAATCTATCGCATCTTTAGAAGCTTTAATTGAATCTTCGTAGGTATCAATATTGTCATCACGTTTTTCTCTAGCTTCAGCTTGTGCAATTTTTTCTTGAATTTCAAGTTGTCTTTGTAGCATTTCAACTCTAACTTTAACTGCATCTGACGACCCAACTACTTTACGTCCATATGTATCTTCGCCTTGAACTAAAGAAGGCATTACTTTGCCTAATTCATCAGCTACTTCTGCGTGTTTTTGAAGAGTAGATTTGGATTTGTCTCCGTTACTCATAACCTTTTCTAACTCAGCATATTCATTTGCTAATTTAGAAATACTATCTTTATTTGACTTATAAGAATCCATTGTTTGCTTTGTTTGAGATTCTAATTCTTCTGCTTTTTGACGAGCATCACCCATTTTACTCATTAACTTTTCTAATGCTACGCCAACTATAATCAATGGGATTCCAACGCCTAAAGAAGCCAAGAATCCTTTCCAAGCAACCCCTAAAGTTCTCGTACTTACTGTAAGCATTTTGTTCCACATGTCTGTACTTTTTTGAGCACCGTTGAACCCTAATAAAGTTGTAGTGGCAATTTTTGCATTAGCACTGAATGTTCTAAAGTTAGAAGATAATGCGAATGTTGCCATTCCTGCTGTACCTAAAACTACAGGAAGTAAACCAACACCATCTACTAATTTAGTTATAACGCCTAAACCACCTGAAGCAACTTGAAGGAAAGCTACCATTCCATCTGTGAGAAAAGCATCTCCGATAGAAACAGCTAACTTTTCAAATTCAACTTTAGTCAAATTGATTCGTGCTTCTAATGATTTCATGTAGATTTCGTTTTCTTTTAAGGCGCTACCTGCGGAATCCTTAGATGTTTCGTACATTTCTCTGTACATTGATTTTGCAGAACCTAAATCATCTAATAACGCTTGCATTCTCGATATGTGATATTTCGATTATACCGCCATTTTCATGGTACTTTAACTCTGCACAAAGCAGACGGTCTAGACTGTATCATTAACTCATAATTCACCTTTAATCACATTCCACTGTTTAATAAGGTGATATAAAAATAGAGTAGGGGAGTTATCCCTACTCATTATAATTTTCCATATTGTTTTTCATAATCTTCTAAGAAAGACCATTTAAACCCTCTAGCTGTCCTGTTGGCATTTTTACAAGCGATTGATATAGATGATGAGCTTTTCAAACACATCGCCTTACTTGCTTCCTCGATAGATTCCCAAACTTTTATTAGACTAGAATCTTTTATTTGGACAACTTTCTTTTTATTTAGTTTACCACTTGAACGAGCACCTTTTTCACCATGTGGAGCATATTCTACAATTCCCATTTTCGCACCTATTTTTAAATATCTAATAACTGTGCTACTTGAAATAGCTAGTTTCTTGCTTATTTCAGTGTGAGTAAGTTCGGTTCTTTTATAAATGTCGCATACTTCATTTACCATAGAATTAAATGATTTTTTATAAACTTTATCCCAATTTACATTCCTAAGATTAAAAAAGTCTGTCATGACACTATTAAGAATTGATTTTTTAATATAATCAAAGTCATTTACTCTACAATCAATTTCAATATAATTTATGATTTTGTTTTGAATAGCAACATTTCTTTTAAACTCATCGTTAAACTGTTCTTCTTGTAGACTTCTACCGTTTTTATAAGGGTTGATTGAATGTTGTGCTCCGTGCGTTTCAATTATCATATTTAATGTAGGTATGTAAAAGTCGTATCTTTTATTGTTTGACCAAGAAAAAGACTTTTGAGAAGTAAAGTTTACATCTAATTGAGATAAAGTTGCACTCATCATTTTCTCTGGTAAGCTAAACCCATCAGAACAGTTAATACAAGGTAATCCTTTTTTAACTATTACTCTAATTTCCTTATTCTTTATCTCTAATCCACAATTAGAACATATCCAATCTGTGCAAAATGTACTTCCATGATGATATTTATATCCTAACGAATCATCTTTTAGTAATACTGCTACATGAGGATGGGTAGTCCATAAATCATTTTCATTAACTATAATTCTTTTGTTTGCACATATCGGACAATTAGAGCCCTTAGTTCTGTCTACGACTCTCATATCCCACTCATGCCCACACTCACCTAACCACCAAACTTTTTTATCATACCCACAAGTGACATCACGAGGTGTTAATTCACCGTTTAATGTTGGATGCCATTGTTCTGCTAAGTCAGGATTAAGTGAAGCTAAAGAGTTGGTTTCATTAACTTTTAATCCTCTACAATAAATACACATTTTACTTCTTATTTTATTTGTTGGCATAGCAATATGTTTACTTTTACACTGTTTGCAAATAAAATTGAATTTCATTTTACTACCTTTTGTTACTTTATAAATATCTGCGTCATTTTCCTCAAAATCCCATTCTTCGAATAGGTGAGGGGAATGCTTTAACATTGTGTTATCTTTTAAATTTACTATTCGCTCCATATCCAAAATTTCACCAGTTTGGATGTTTACATATGTATTTTTACACATAATTTTAAATTACCTCCTACGGTAATTATGTATTTTCCTAAATATATAAAATAGGGAAGTAAAGTTAGGATGCTTTACTTGTAAATTAAGCTAGCTATTTCTTAATCTATCCCTATAGTTAAATATTAACATATTAAATAACTTTATTCAATTTAAAATTACTAATTTTATGTATTTTATCTATTAAATAGTGGAATGTGATTAATTTAAATTATGAGTTACACCTTGTCAGTCGTTCGAGCGTAGTTCTAATGTTTTACGCTTCGGGATTACCTTATCTATTCAGACTTAGGCTTCCCCCGATATTCGGTGTTCAATATAACATCACTGTTATAAGGGGCTATTTTGTTAACCTGCTAAACCTTCCATTACTGAGATACGTTCAGTATCATTTAATTCTTTAACTTTGTTGGCGACGTCAGTATAAACTTGCACAATATCGCGCAGATTTCCTTGCTTATCAGTTAAAGAGACATTTACCATTTTCAATGCATCTTGAGCAGGATCACTAATTAAACGAGGCAACACATTTTTGACGAAGTTACCAATTTCGCTACCTGACTGCTTCGTGCTTGCGGTAACTGTACCTATTATTGCATTAAGTTGGTCAAAATCTAATCCCATTGCTTTAGCTGTAGCACCTGCACGAGATTGACCTTGAGCTAATTTTTCAACTGTAGTCGCATAGTTGTTACTGACGTTGTTCCAACTATCAATAATACCCATAGCTTCAGATGTTTCCTTCTTCCATTGCACCAAAGAAGCTGTTAAATATTCGCTTGCAGATTGACTTGAAATTTCTCCTACATTAGAGGCGACAAGACCTGCATCTGCAAGAGTACCTAACTCAGCACCTTTATATCCTTGACGTGCAAATTCGATATACGCATCTAAAGCTTTACTTATACTTTGCCCAAAAGTCTCTGCTGACTGAGTGGCTCTATCGAATACCGCACCTATATCTGTGCCATTATCTACTACTTTTTGAATAGATACTAATTTTGAATCAATGTCAACTAAAATAGTAGCGAATTCCTTGGCTGTGCGAACCGTACCGTAAAAAATTGTTGATGCCGACCATTTAACCTTCAATATGAATCGTTACTTCATACTCGTCATAAAATTAGACTGCTTATAGTTACCTATAAGATGAGACTATATCTTCAATTCTTATTTAAAAATAAGTATGCTCTCCGTTTCGAATGCCATCAACTTGCATCCTACGTCTTTCGACTAGTCGTTACACGTTCGTACATATGTATTATCACAATAAATATGCTTGCTTCGCTCGGTATTGTCCTACAATGTAGTAGGGGTTTCACCGAATTAGAAGAGTTTATTCTGGACTATGGCATAGTTAATCCAGATTGGGAATTTTTGCATCGCCACACCGAATGCCTCTAATACTCCAGTAGAACCTTTAGAAGCTTGAGTAGATTCAGCGTGGAACTGTTTAACTTTTTCTTTTAATTTATTTATTTCTTTCTGATTATCTTTTAAAGCAGTTGGACTAATGATGTTTAACTTACTAAGCTTCTCAATTTCTTTTCTTAACTCTTCAGCTTTGGATTTATCCATTGTGCGAGGGAAGAGCTTTTCGGTTCTTGTCAATTCTGAATTAAGACGAGAAAGTGAATTTTGCTGTTTTTCAAAAGTATCTAAGTTTTTTTCACTGGTTTTTAACTTATCAAATTTAGTACCCATTTGCGTCAGTAAGTTGTTAACGTTAGCTAAATTACCAGTTTCAATTCTCGATAACGAATCAGAAAATTTATGTATCTCTTTATTGGTAAGTAATCCAGACTCTTTCATTTGTTGTAATAGGTTATTAATTTCACGAGTCTTAGTTTCGAAGTGGTTTAAACTATTGCTATCTTGTCCAAGTTGTCGAATATTCTTAGATGTGTCAGAAATTAATTTATTAAGTGTTTTAATATCTTCAGGAGTATTAATTTTTGTATTGTTGATAGAATCAATATCTGATTTAATCTTACTGAATAATGCATTGTTTGGAGGTATGTTAAAACTATTTGTAACATTTTTTAATTTGTTATTTAATCGTTCAACTTCGTTTCCTATATTCTTAAATGCATTAGAAACTTGAGCATCAAATTGTGTATTTTTAGCAAATTTATTTATTTCTTTATTTAAATTACTTAACTCAGTTACAGTTGTGGCTACTTTTGCATCTTGAGTAAATTTAGCCAAATCAGAGGATGTAATTTTACCTTGACGTTGGAGTAGCTCTAGATTATCAGTAACATCCTTGTATCTACCTTGTAGCTTTATATATGTATTTATTTCTTTTTCAACCGAAGAGAAGTCTTTGTTGGCAGACTTCATGCCTTTAGTAGAATCAAAATTCACACCTGCTAATTTATCTAACTTGCTGATAAACTTATCTACAATTACAGGATCGAAAGCGCTATTTTTATCTTTAGTGAACTGATTTAACTTTTGAGATAATTCGATAGCTTGTTGATTGATGTTAGCCATTGAATTTTGCATCTTGTTTTCATGAGTAGTTTCCTTATTGATACTTCGCATCGACTCTAAAACTTTATTCAGTTCTGTATTATTGATAGAAGAAGAAATGCTACTTCTAAACTTTTCAAATTGCTCTTTAGAAAGTTCACCTTGGCGTGCAAACTTATTTAACTCTTCGATACCCTTAGATACATTCAATTTCAAATCTTTAGAACTAATATCGTGTACAGTTTGACCGACTTGCTTCAAGCCAACGACTAAATTATTTGTATCTAGTATTGGTTTTAGATGAGTTTCCTGAATCTGATTTAAACCAGTTTTAACTCTTGTGACAACAGAATCAATCTTCTCTAATCCTTGTGCGTCTACGACAGTCTTAATTTTGTATTCGCCATTCTGTTGTTTAATATGATTTTTCAATTGATCGAGTGACTTCATCGACTCTACAACATCTCGCTTGATTCCTTGAGATAAAGTAGGGGAGTGCGACTTACCTGTTCCAACACTACTTAGCTCTTGATTTAATTGAGATACTTGCTTTTGTAAAGATTCAATTTCTTTACGCATACTATCGAAGGTACTTCCATTACCTTTTATAGCATTTAATTCAACATCTAATTTTAAATCCTTTTTAATTTTATCTAAGTAAGTTTGGATATTGTTTTTGGACGCTTTGTCACTAACCCCCAATGCAATTAAAAGTTCTATGGGCGAATTTGTAGCCATTTTCATCCTCCTTTATAAATTTACAAAATAAAAAAAGAAGAAGGTAATCGAAAATTTTCACTCAACCTCTTCTGGTGTTTTTCTTAAATTATGTATTTTATTAAATAAAATTAAACAACCTAATCAATTAAGAATAGGTCGTATATTTACTTATTTATTTCTCGTGGAATAGTTTATATTTTCCCATTATGTCTATAACCATCAGCATGTCATTTTTTGCATCAGTAAAGTAATCACTTGCTACAGAACTGTCCAAATTAGATTTAGTATCTAAGTTTTTAATTCTATATTCTGCCCATTGTTTAGTGTTATACAAGAATGAAGAGAAATAATTATCAATTTCTTTTTCTACATTATTTGAAGTGCTATAATTTACTCCATTTAGATACAATAAGTATTTTCTATATAATTCTTTCTTGGTTTCTACATCAGAGTTTCCCAAATTTTTAAGACTCTTATCCATATCAAAGTACTCAGTCATAGTCTCATCTAAGATGGCGTAGTACTCAAGTGAAATCTTTCCTTCCTGAACACCAATAGGGTAGGTAGATAAGTCTACTTTTGGTTCACTGTTAATGCTTACCTTTTCATCATTTTCTTTTCCACAAGCTGATAGGAGGAAAGCAAAGCATAATATTACAATCCACAGTCCGTTAAATTTCATAATTAAACCTCCTAAAATACAATAATATGTAATATAAGGATACCATAATTATGAAGGGTTTATGCATATTTGTTGTTTATCTTTGAATTCATGAAATTCTAATATTAACATGACAGTTAATTTAGAAAACAAAATTATGTATTTCACTAAATAAAATTCTGATTTTACTTAAATAACTCAAGTAATCCCCTATAAAGAGTAGGGGAGTAGTTCAACTATTTAATTTTAAAATGCTCCGTCTGCCAAATCACTTTCATCACGAACAACATAAATTTCAGTCGTTTCGCTACTTTTGTGTCCTAAAATATCTTGAGCAGTTTTAATGTCCTGATTACCATCAACAACAATATGTGTTGCACGAGTACTACGAATTAAGTGAACAAACATGTGTCTACCAATTATTTTAGAAAAAGTATTCGATGTCCAATAGTTAAATGTTGCAGTAGACAATTGACTAACCTTACCGTCTTTTGTTTTATTAACAAATACGTAAGGACAATCATCTTCGCCTCGTACTTCTAACCATTTCTTGATAGCGTCCATTGCTTCATCATCGAATTTTAGTTTTCTAACTAATCCTTCGATACCTTTGCCTTTAGTACGAACATTGTGAGTTAGATAATATTTCTTTTCATTTCCTTCTTTATCTTTTACTCTGTTATAGTCAACCACTTCTTTTAAGAGTTGATGAACTTCGCCTTTACGACAGCCAGATGAATATGTAAACTTCAAGAAAGCCAACATTTGCCATTGCTCTTGTTCTTCTAATGTTTTACAAATCAATTCATATTCTTCTACTGTCAGAGGAATCTTTTCTTTAGCTTTTTCATTTGATACATTAGGAATTTTCTTGTTAAAGATATTTCTAAATAGCTTGTACTCATCTAAATCATCATAAAAGTTCTCCACAAATCCGCATATTGAAGAAACTACTGATCGTTTAAATCTTACTGATCCATTTGCTAATCCTGATTTAATTAAGTAGTTCTGATACTCTAATCCATTTCTAGGCTTTAATTGATGTAGTGGTTTATTTCGTTGAAAATCTTTTACCCAACGGAAAAATATCTTAACTGCTGAATTATATTGATTTAACGTATGCGGCGATAGATGTAATTGATTTAAAAATGATTCTGCAATCTCTTTATTTTCATCATTAACTAATTCCCATTCAGCATCTGTTACTGGTTTAATTTTACTCATTCATTATTCTCCTTTCATAAGAATGAAATAAAAAAGATTTGAAGTTATCTCACTTCAAATCCGATTTTCCTGTATGAACTTTTTATAGCCTCAATTAAGTAACTTGGATTAGCTTCAATTCTAGAAATTGTCTCCTGTATGAATGGTCTTGCTTCGCTCCATTTACCAGTACGATACCAATCTTCGTTAATACCATCATTAATCATGTCAGTAATAAAATGACCTTGCATACTGTCCACTGGTTGTTCATAGATAGGAGAGAAGTGTGCTTGCCCTAAAGTTAAATTTTCAAACAATACTTGAACTTTCCCATTATTAACTTCAACCTTTGTGATTTTCATATTACGAACGTCACTAAGTCCACCGTTATTGCGTCTGCGTTTATACTCAACTGGTATGTATCTTCCATATACAACATCATAAACAGCTTGTGACATTGTTCTTGCTAATACATTTTCGATACCTTTATCTTTAAATACAGTATTAATAATGTTTCCGCGTTCCAAATAACGTTTCAATTGATTCAAGTCTTTAAATTGAACCATGACTATTTACCAATAGTGTTTACGACTTTTAAGTTTTTATCTTCTGATTCTTTTTCTAATTCATTTAAAATATCAGCACCTAATTTAATAATATCGTTGAATCTATCTAGTACATCATGCACCTCTGATGGATCAAACATGTGGTCTAAGAAAATACGATATAATCCAGTTTCCTCCAAAGACTCCTTTGCTTCGAAATGAATATCAAAAGACTTATTATCTAGTTCTTCTTTTAAAGATGTGAAATGTTTGATAATTAGAAATTGAAGGTATTGTAAAGTTCGATCATCATCATTCAATTTATCTAATTTATTTTCTTGACAATATTTAATTGTTATAAGTAATTCATCTAAAAGTTCATTAATCTTTTTTTCCGAAAACTTAGGATAGTAATAGATGAATTCATCATTTTCTTTATCAAGATAAAACTTTTGTTTCTTATGTAATTCTTGTACTCGCTTCTTTACTTCAGCTAATTTTAATTGACTCATATTTAAATTCTCCTTTTCTCCTCAAATAATAAAAAAGAGTAGGGAAGTTAACCCTACTCATAAGTATGTATTTAATTAATTAAGCTACAACAACTTCAATTACGTCTGTATTAGTTCCATCTGAAACTTTAACATTTGTTTCTCCAACTGCCACGCCTGTAATTACACCGTCTACAAAAGTAGCAACGCTCTCATCATCGGATGTGAATGTAAGTGCAGAATTATCCATTACAATATTGCTATACTCTCCGCCTCGAATACCATAAACAGTAACAGTTTCAGTTTCGCCTACGGCAAGAGTAGTCTCACCGATATTTACAGCCAACATTGAAATTGCTACTTTTGTGTTACCGACTGGTTTCCATGTAATATAAGCATAATTGTTGTCATCGTCAGCTAAAGTTTTTCCGTTTAAAGTAAATTGAGATACACCATCATGAGTTAAGTTCATTGATAAGGCTCCGTCTAATTTGTATCGAGGAGCAATAATTTGCTGTTCAAATACCTTATCGCCTTCTGCGCCGAAAATATCAGAAGTAAGCACTAGCTTGTATGCTTTAGGGAATGAGTTAGCAGGAATAGTTAATTTATCAACCAATACATTGTATTGATATACTACTTTCGCTGTTTTATTAGCTAAAGTAGGTACAGTGATTGATTTACCATTCGCATTGATTGTATTATGATTAGAAGCCATTTCAACATATACTCCACCAATTGGCTTATCAGATAGCGTACCTTTACCTGTATCATCAAAAGTAACAGTTTCTTCAATATAATATTTAGACATTTCATTTTTAATTTTTGAACCAGTTTGTAATGCTAGATATGTAGGGGAGAAATCAGCAGCCTCGATTTGGAATGATAATACTTTTTGATAATTATAAGTGAATTGTAATTGCGATCCACGACCTGCGAAAACTTCTTGTTCTTGCATTGTTTGTTCCATTGTAGAACTTAATAGAGCATTACCTTTAACCACTAACGTATCTGATTGTGGGTCAATTAATAAGGCATCTGCTACTGATAAAGCAAATAATTTTTCTGTCATTATAAAATTCCTTCTTTCGTTTATGTATATTGTTATTTAAATACTTATTAAACCATTTTTTGAAGAAATCTGATTAAGTTGTTCTTCAGTCAACACTAAGTCATCATCTGTATTCTTAGTTTCAATTTGATCTAACCAGTGAGGAATTGTAGTTCCTTCTTTAAATGAAACCATGCCTGAATATTGAGCATTTTGAAGAATATCAGCAGATTTAATTAAATCGTATCGCTCTAATTCTTTTCTAAATTGATAAATAGTCATTTTCTTAATATCTTCATAAGAAGACTTTGAAACGCATTTATAAGCAATTATCTGTTGTTCTAAATCAGCCATCTTCTTGTTTCTTTTATTCATAAAAGCTCTAGCTTCACTCTTTGCCTTATCAAATTCACTACCTAAACTTTCATCAGATACATCGATTAAATTCTGCTCTCCAATAATCACTTTAATCTTGTCGAAGTCTTTTTCTCGGATTACAATTTCATCATTAATCACAATCGAGTACTTTTTCTTTTCATCAACATCAAACCTAATATTTTCACTTCTACTAATCAATTTTATAAGCGTTACTAATTTATCGAAGAAGTGCTTGTTACTTTCATCTGAGCTAATGAAAATCACAAATGCCAAATAAGACATTTTGATAATCATTGGTTCTTGAATTGTATTCTTAGGAATCAGTAGGCATTGTACTGCATCATAAAGTTGCTCAATATACTCCATCTGAACAGGGTGGACTGGAATATTACGATAGTATTTTGGATTGCCCCATACATTATCTAAATCAATTTTCATTTGTGAACTCTCTTAGGTGATTCTTGAAGTGAAGTTGTTGCATAGGCTAATTTATAACCGATGAATCCTTTAGGTGTATTATTAATAGGGGAACTAAACGCCAAAATAAAATCCCCAACATCTGTAACTTTGTTGAGGAGTAGTAATTCGTCTAATCTATCGCAAATCCAAGTCATACGGAAGTCCATTATGTCAATATCTACATGTACATATACATCGAAATTATATACTTGATCAGATGCATACGGATTGTCTTGCAATCTTCTTGAAGCATTACTGTAACTCGTTTGAGGTTTACGAGTTCCTGTGTAGAAGCAAATCCTGCACATTTTAGATTCTAAAACTAAATCGTATGTCTTATCTGATGGTATTAAAACTTTTTCAATTATTTTAAATTTATCAGTCATACTTAATATGTCTTTCTTTGATTTATCTAAAGGGTCATCTAATGCATTTTTCGGAACATAATGAAGAAGTCTAAGTAACTCTTCGTCCTTTGATAATTTAATAAATAGTTTCTCTAGTGATTCTTTTAACTTCATTCATAAACCTCCTCACTAGATTTATTTCGTCCTTCACGCTCACCAGTAATTCTTAAAATACCAACTTTATTAATTGAACCTGAAGGGTCGCTCCTAATAATACGATAAGTTTCATTATATAAATCAAATTGCTCGTTTAATTCAATAGAAGGCGCTTCAGTATAAGGGATAGTTACCATTACCTGATTGGCTAATAAGTTCACTGGTTCATTCGCATCTGCTATTGCCGTAGAAGCATCATTCATTTTAACTACACAAGGTAAGCTTATGACTTCTCCTGGAATAGTTTCATAAATAGGTCTATTAAGCTTGTCATAACCTATAATGACTTCCTTGTCTTCTAATTTTACAGGGAACGTTGCACTACAGAGTCTTATCTCTGCTTTCCTATAAATTCTATTATCTTCTGGTTTAGTTACTACAAGCCAATACTCATCGTTATACTCAATCAAATTACCACGTTCAATATCTGCAATATGACCAATTACTTTCATAGCCTCACCATCAGCATCCCATTTCTGACTCATCAATACTTTAGCTAATTTATCATAGTTAATTTTCACATCATAAGATGAGTAACCGTTTAATGAACGATTAAGGAGAAAGAGGGAATCATGTTCTATTTTCTTAGCTACATCGATTTGGTGATAATTACTAAAGTCTCTCAACTTCATCACCCACAATCACTAATTGATAAGGTAATCTCCCAAGATTTCCACTTACGTCTAAAATGTTGTTCTTAATTTCTAATAATTTTTCATCAGAATCTAAAGACTTTCCTATGTAGCTTTCAATTAGATGTAGAGTACAGTTATTTTTTCTTTTGAGAAAATTTAAATATAAATGCACCGGTTCTAGACCATCTATAAAGAAATCATTATCAATGTCAACTTTTATGTTTTTATAATTCATATAAAATCCTCCATTGCATTGAAAATGATTTCGTCTATTAGTTTTTCTTGCTCCTTAACTGAGTTATTCAAAGAATCTAATTGAGTTTTAAAGTTTCTAACTCCTACATCTGCTGCAAATGGATTATATAATTTTTCATAGAAAACTTTTGAATTGATAAGTTGTACTAACTTTATATAGTGTGCAAGTAAAATTAAATCATCTTCGCCAGATAAGCCTTCTACCATTTCAGAAGCATTATTACATATGGCTTTGGTACGCATTCTATTATTAAATAGTCTTAGAGCATTTTGAATAACGGAAGGTATTCTATCTGGATGGGGGAGGTCAACATCTTCTACTTCATAGTTTTCAAGGAAGGATTCCCAAATGTTATCGTATGAGAGCATTTGACCACCTCTTATTCTTCATCAGACTTTAAACGAACCCACTCATTAATGAAATCATTTTTACCTTTAGTCAATCCATCATCTTCGTTTTCATTTAACTCATCAGCAACAGCTTTGATAAATCTTTTTTCAGACTGAGATACAACTTTATTTAACTCTGATTTCATTTTATTAATATTACCTTTTAGCAATTTAATTACTTCCTCTTTTGAGTGAGAGTTTGCTTCGTATTCTTCTACTTCTGGAATCTGATTCTTGATCTCTTCTAGATTAGGTTCTGTTTCTGCGATTTGTAATTCACCATCACGAATCGTAGTTGTATTATAAAGCAGCCAGTCATACAACTCATAAGGTACTTCTTGAGACATTACTTTACCTTTTTCTGCTCCACGCCACACATAACGAAGGTTCTTTAATCCATTATGATAATTGACAATGAAATCACCATAATGCTCACGCTTTAATCGTACTGTTTCATTCATATTTTAATTTCCTCCTAGTTTCCAAAAATAATATTTAATTAAATAAAAAAGAAGAGTAGGGAATAAACCCTACTCATTAAAGTGTTAATGCAGTATCTTTAACATAACCAACGGCATCACCTTGAACAAATTCAATTGCAACTTCTTGGTTAAGGTTGATTTCCACACGTTTAAATTTAGAATCGAATGTAGTATATTGTTCTAATCCACCAAACTCAATAACCTTGAACGGTTTCATACCAACTGCTCCTGCAAACATATAACCTTCATTAACAGGTAATTCTGTTTTAGTGTTTTTAGAACCTGCGACAAATGGGTTTACTAGAGATACCGCACTAGTACGTCCAATAGTTGCTACATTCAAGTTATTTAGTAATTCAGATTTAACGTTATCTGTTAATAAATTTTGGAATGTTGCGTTAGTTGCTTGTTGGAACGCAATTTTGTCAATTAGCATTGTGTCAGCGATAAAGACAGGACGTCCACCGTAACGTTGTAATGTTGAAGCTAATTTATTGTAATCAACGATATCAATGTTAGCTGTAGAAATTACATTTTTAGTAGGAATTGTACCATCTGCAACATACGCATTGAATAATTTAGAAATTGTATTCCAATATAATTGAATTTTAGCATCTGCAACATTGTTCACTAGTTTACGGAAGTATTCAACATCATCTTGAACTAATGACTTCACTTCATAATAAACACCAGTTTGTAATGTAGCAGGAGAAGCAATGCGGGTCTCATCTCCTTCAACTCGAACATGATCAACAGAAGAACCATTTGCAGACCATACAGCTTTAATTTTATGTTCTTTAGGAATAGTATATTTATAAACTGCAACTTGACCTGCATTCTCATAGTCAGCAAGTAATGATAAAATTTCAGTAGCTTTAGGACGAGCAATTTCTTCAGCTTTCCTAACTACTAAGTTATTAAATTGATGTAATTCATGTTGTGAAGGGATACCATTACCAAATACTTCGTTAATGTAGCGTTTTAAATCTACTTCATCTTGATTAGTTGTTGTTTTTTCGTTTAAAACTAACGTGAATAAGTTCTCTAATTCTTCAGTCTTCCACATATGTAAAAATTCCTCATTTCATATTTATGTTATGTATTTTGTTATTTAAATTTATTGAACTTCAAAACGTACAGTAGGTTGTCCAAGTGTATATTGGATATCGTTCTCACTTAAAACAACTGTATATTTATTTCCTGCTGTTTCAAAATCGGCGTGAGTACCATCCGAAATTACAAATTCCTTAGTATCTATGTCAAAATGAGCTACCTGACCTGCTTTAATATCTTTAACAGCTTTAGCGTCAAAGTTGGAAGCATCAAATCGAATTCCTTCTTTTTGAATCAGGATACGACCACGTTCACCTTTACCGTTATAGAACTCGCCTAAGCTTTCACCTAAATAGCGACGCTCAGGAGAAGCTACTAAATAACCTTTTTTAGTTTTATCTGATAGGGGAGTAGCAGTACGTTCTCCATCAGCATTGAATCCTAATTCAACTAATGTGAAATTATCTACATCTTCAGTCATGATAGCTCCATGAGGGATATCTTGTAGATAGTCGTGTGAAGATGTAACATTACCAACTGTGTGTAAATCTTTTTCAGTCAATGCTTTAAATGCTTTTGTTGTCATAAACTAAATTTCCTCTTTTCTTAATTATGTATTTTTTAATATTTGTATTTTGAATTAAAATCATCTTGCTTTACTACATTGTTAAACTCACGCTTAGAGGCAATACCTGCAATAGCATTTGTTTGAATCTTTACTTCTTCAACTTTAATCGAGTCAAATAAAATTTTATTTAATTGTAGTAGTGCGTCTTTACCTTCATCTGTATCTTCAATTGAATTCATAATTAAATTTTGAACTTCATCTGATTTGAAGGTATCTGAGGCATTTACTGCATTAAATTTAACTTCATATACTTCTTTTTGTTCAGTTACTTTTGCTTCACGTAGAGAGTTTAGCATTTGTTCTTGATAAGGTTTTAACTGATCAATTGTAGAGTTTAAAGATATAATAGTGTCAGTAGCCTCACTAAACTTGCTAGCTAATTGATCTTTTTGAGATCTAACTTTGTTTAGCTCCTCTTGTAATTCATTAGTGACTACAACCCATTCACGCTTTTCTTTAACTTCAACCTTGGATTCTAAATTAACTGTCACACTGTCATTCTCAATCGAGTAGTCAAAACGATAATTATCCCAACCTGCATCTGTTTCGATTTCGACAATTGCGTAAGTTTCATAAACACTGTTTACCCATGCCCATTCATTTGCTGAAATAGTCGACTTAACTTGTTCTCGAATTTGATTACGAATCTCATCATGTGACAATTCATTTAGTTGAGTTTGTGTTTCTTGCTCTTCATTCTGTAATTTTTCTTCTTCTGTCAAAATATTATCCTCCTTATTTTCTTGACTCATTGCTTGTGCTACTAATAAATTAAATTGTGAAGTATCAACAAAAGTTGCAGATTCATACGCAGGTCTAATGTTAGAGCCTAATATGCAATGCCCCTCAAACAGTAGGGGAGCGAGATGATAGGTAATTCCATCAATTTCTTGATGGTTTTTATAACGATACTCACAGCTCATATTGATTTTCATTCCATTGTCATTCCAACTTAAAAGTAAATCGCAAGCATCTGTAAATCTTGTGTACCAAAGTAAGCCATCCGCAATTAATACACGCTTATTTTCTCCTTCAATAACTACATCATCAACATAACCTTCACTTGTAAATACTCCAATCGGAACAGTATCACGATCAATAACTTTTTTACCGTTAACAACTGACTCTGTATACTCATGAGTTCCAAAATCAGTTCCATTAAATTTAGTTACAATAGGCATATTTAACAATGTTTTAGATGCATCTAAAGCAACTTCTTCTGATACAACAACATTACTTCCTGATACACCAAAATCTAAAATAATAAAGCTACATCTTAATTTTGTTGGTTCATCCTTATCGAAATAAAGACTGTTTAGTTGAAGATTAAATTGTCCTTTTTTATTAATAATATATCACCACCTTTTATTTTAAGAGATAATATGTATTTTGTTACTTTGAAGAGTTTCCATCAGAAGCTTTGCTTTTCTGGGTATTTTCATTCTCGATAGAATTGTCATCAGTAGTGTGGCGACCGTTATTATCAGAATTGGATGTTTGAGTATGACTAGTGTTATATGTTTTAAGCTTTTCTTGTAGCAGTAAATCATCTGTCTCGTGTAGAGTTTGTTGTAAAAATACATCAAAATCCATGCCTATAGCTTCAATAAAGTGCTTACTTGACCAACCCTTATCATTAAGTTTTGATAAATAGTCAATCTTTTCTTTAAGTGTGAGAGGCATTTCTTTGTCATATACAATATAATAATTGTCACTTTCTTTATCAGGTAAAATCAAATTGAATAATCTTTGATATACCTCAGATTCAATACTCTCCAACATAACCCCTAGTCGCTTGTAGAAAATTTCTAAGTTTAGTTTTGCAGTAGCAAAGTTTGCGCCTTCACCATTCGTCATAGCTCCACTCATACCATAGGAAGTTTTAATGTCTGAGTTTATTTGGTCGAATTTATTACCATCTAAACCATCGGTATCTAATTTAGGGAACTCTAATTTAGCTGTTTCTGGAATAGTAACCACAGAAACTCCACCATTATGATTTTTTTCTAAAGCAGATTTAACTCCTAGATGGATTTTTTGCTTTATAGGCTTAGGGATTTTATCATTTGACTTTTCTGGATTTTTATCACTACCAATAGTTAATACTGCAACAGCATTAATGATTTTATTAGCAACGGATTGTTCCACATCTTTTAATTTCTTTTTGTGTAAAACATCAAGTAATCCAGATGTAGCCCAATTTGTTCCTATAGCTTGATTACGCTTAGTAGTTCCTGTACGTAGACAGAATGTCCTTTCATATGGTAACTCTTTATATTGATGATCCTTGCTATTCTTTCTGTAATTCTCATAATCATTATCTGTAACAAATGGAGAAAGGTTTGTAAAATATAATTTACGTTCTAAATCAGACATCATATCAAACCAAGACAAATCAACTACGCATAACCATTCGCCTTTATAGTTACGACCAATTGGAAATACGTATTTCATATTGTCGAATACAAAAGGGTAAGGGGATGATTTATCACCTAACCAAATGCCAATAACGTTACCTACAGTCGCATTTTGCTTCATTAAATCACGAGTTAGAGTTTTATGTTTGACTCTATGTAATGCTTTACTAATTACTTTTAAATGCTTATCAGCACTCGCTCTTTTATCAAATGAGTCAATACGGTGATTTAGTTGAGGTAAGACTTCAACCAATTCAAATAGTTGTCGAACTTCTCCGTTACTTATATAGAAATACTCTGCTATACTTGCTAATTCTTCTTGAAACTGGTCAGGACTAGAAAACATCTTTTTTAGTTTTTCTGCTTCAACTTCTTTAATAATACCTTCTTTGAATAAACCACCAATGTATTCTGAAGCATAGTCCATTACATAATCCTTATAACTATTCATTTGAAACTGCATGTCGTTCGAAGTAGGGTCTTGCAATTTTTCACCTCCTATTCGATATGGTAGGGGGATTGTATAATTTTAGTAGTATACAATTTCGTCATCATCTTCATATGTATTAGGTTCTTCAGCTTCTTTTTCCAAAAATAAAAAGATATAATACAATGCATAAGCTAACGCAGAGTACCTATCTTTATCAATTTTCTTTTGAACTTGTTCTACTGTTATGGAGTTCTTTGTTTTCTTTAACTTTAGATTCGAAACCTCGTCAATTAAATATTGAGTGTGTAGTCTAGCTCTTTCCTCTTCAACTAAACTATCGTCACCATGAACTGATGTTTTCTTAATTTCATCATTAATTTTCAGTAACTTTAATTTTTCGGTTTCAACATAGTCAATGAATGTACGAATAATTTCATCATTAATACCAGTTGCCGTTAAATCATAAATAATTTTAACAGCCTTTTCATGATCGGGTTTTTGGTCTGTATTTATTGTATCAAAACATCCCAATTCTTCATTGGTGTCAGTATCAGTGACATCCTCTAATAGCCTATCTATTAATCCTTTACCAATAACATTTCCATCAACAACAATTGCTTTTACTCTAGATTTAGATAAATCTTGGTTACCGCCATACTTATAGAATAAGCGTTTAACTATTATACTTTGTTCTTTAAAATTCAATCCATTGGGAGGTTCGATAATATTTACTAGTTGAATTTGACGTATTAGACCCTTAGGATTTCTAATTATTTTAAGTACAACAATTGCCGTTTTATTGTTGCTTTGCGCAGATGAGCGAGCGACATCGACTCCTAGTATGTATTCATTGATTTCGAGATTTCCACGTTTATCTTTAGGACATTCTAACTCAGGTTTAGGTATAGTTCTGAGGTTTAATAATTTTGTTATATTAACTAAAGCCCCGTCTGTAGCACCGACCCAACGACTTTCATAGTTCATTGCAAAAGCTGTAGCAGATGTTGTAGGGTCATTTTTCTTTGCTAATAACTGATTTCTAGTCTCGCCACGTCCATAATGACACGGTAGTTCCCAACTAGCACCTAATACAATTTTTCCTTTTAAATCAGCCATTTCATCTAGCATATTTAGTATTCTATTAAACTCATCAGAGCCTCTATATCCTGAAGTTGTGAGGTAGTTGATCATACCGTTTAGTTCGTAAGGATTTATTGTAGCTAACTTCCCGATAGTTCTTCTAGGTACATTTACGACTGGCTCAAGAGCGTCCTTAAATAAAAAATTGTCCAACAAAGCACTTTCTTCCACGTTCAATCTGCGTCTTCGTTGACCTTTGCTAGTTTGTGAATTTGCTAATATAGAATAGGTAGCACCTGATTTAAACTCAACCTCTACACTATCTTTAGTAAAACTAGGTGCTTTAGCTAACTCGTTTTTCATTAAAGGAAACCATTTCATTATTTCATTGTGTTTTTCTTCGCTAATTGATGCGGCGTTTTCTTTGGTCTGAGCAGACATTGCGATTGTGATATCTGGGAAGAATATACAAGTGTGATATATCGACATTAGCTCCAACATTGTCTTACCGAATCCACGAGGGAATACTCCGTATGTACTTACGAATCTACTCATACATCTAAGGAATAGACGTTGATCTAAGTCTAATCTCATTCCGCCTGTCTCTGGTTTAATTAAATCGTAGAATAAATCAGGAAACCACCTAGCCCATTGTACGAATTCTAGCCATTTATCAAAACTATCTTCAAATGAATTCTTTTTTAAATCATTTACTTTTACTTGAGAATTAAATGATGGATCATCGAATGAGCGTGAGCTACTTTTGCTGTATTTGAAATTATCATTTTGAAAATTATTATGACTAGTCATTTTCGACTTCCTCACTTGACTCTTCGTTATCTATCTCTTGACTCTCATAATCTTTTCTTCTGACTTCATAGAATTCATATAGCTCTTCGTACTTCGCATCATTCATTCCTTTTAAATCTCTTATATAATTTATATATAGCCATAATGTAATATCTACTTTATCTTTTGGCTGCTGAATAAATTTAGGTAGAAGAGGTATAATGTCTTGACGCTCTTCTACCATACGAGCTAACTGTCCAAACCCATCTAACCCTTGAGACAAATCAGCTTTACTCATTTGACTAGGCTTCAATTTACCTGCTTCAGCAGATTCTTTAGCCATAGCAGCCCATTCTTTAGCTTCTTTGAATTCACCTTTAGCTTTAGCGATAGTTTCCTTAACCTTATTGACGCAATACTCACGTAAGTATTCTTCGTGCATTGTAGTAGGGAGTTGGAAACTAGGATTTAGGTTAATAAACTTCTTTTCAAATAATATGTACTCTTCATCTGGATAACCATATCCGTACTTTTCTTTTAATTCATCCATATTATCAATTGATAATTTATCTTCTTGAATAACCACATCATCATTTTCTTCTTTTTCGAATATGCTCTGTTCCCATGTATCATGCCTATAATCTTTAGCGTTGATAAGCTTAAAATACTCACCAATAACATCAGACTTCGTTAAGGCAGACTCCCATAAATGTACGTTAAATGGCTTATCTACTTGTCTCAAAGTATTCTTTACGCTATCAATATTGTCATTGTTTGTATTATCTTTTAAGCATTTCTTACATACACGCAAACGCTCATCAATTTTATCCATAGGGCTATACGATTTATAGTAGTCAGTGAGACGTTTATTTTCTCCACACATGGAACAGTTTTTATATTTATCTTTATCTTGAATAGTAGACAAATATATTCACCTCATTCCAACTGTTCACTTAAAACACAAATATAATTATGTATTATTTTAAATAAAATAACCGTTTTAATAAATTTTTAAATTGCTGTATGAATACAAAAGTAGTAAGTTTAATTTCAAATACTAAATTTTTCATATGTATCACCTAAATGTTATGTATAGTTTTCAATAAGTCCGATTTATACTCAAACAAACTGAAATATTTACCTGCACCAACAAACGATTCTTCTCGATGCCATTCGTCCGTCTTAGCTTTAGTAGGTAAAGTTCTGAATACTACACCGAAATCATCTTTAGATTGAGAGAAGTGTAGATGTCCACTATGGATCTCAACAACTTTCTTATCAGCAATAATCTTACCGTATTCTTTATAAATGGTTTTACTAATTCGATTTGATCCTTTATCACCGTGCAGACTTAGAATAGCAACATCTTTCCATGTGAACATCTTCTTGTTGCTAACAGAAGTATCAAATTTAACTTGTGGAAACTTTACTTCCAATGCTCTAACTAATCCGTAAGTCATAACTTTATCATGATTACCACATACATAATCAGATGCTACATTGTTAGAATTCTTTAATGAGGCTTCATAAATGTGACTATAGAATGTAAATGCATCAGTCCAAGCGTTCTCTATATCTACTTTTTCTATTGCTGTTCCGTTGCTAGTATGTCCTTTAAAGTCATCATGGTGAAGTAAGTCATTACCAATTGGAATATAGATAGTATCCCATTTCTTAGACTCAATTAGCTCTATAATTTCATTTAAAGTTTCTTTGTAGTACTCTAAATCATTGATTCCAAAATGCATATCTACTAGAGGTATTTCTAATAAATTTTCACCTTTAAATTCATTCTTATTTATTACCACTTTTTTAACTTTATCTTGTAGTTGTGAAAGCACATTTTCGATATCGAATTTAACTGATTTAGGTTTGACTGTGATTTTACTTGAATATAAAGTCTTATCAATGGATTGATTCCAGATGGAATTTTTAGCATTGACTAAATCAAACTCGTTGATGTCGAATCCATGAGCTTCTAAGATAGCTTTATTATCTAACTTATCGCTTTCACTAATGCGAATAAGCTTGTCCGATGAATGAGTACCATCACCTTTAATTTCATTAGATTGCTTATATGACGGTAATTCATTGTCGCCAATTAATTTAGACTCGATATAATCTTTCCAATTGATATACTGACCAAAATCCTTACGCCACTTAGATTCACTATAATTAGAACCATATTCCTTATTTAAGAGTAGGGTAGCTTCATCAGATGAAATTTCATAACTATCTAGATTAGAATATAGTCGAATGTGATAATCTTTGAAACTCTCATTTTCTTTACGTTTTAAATCATAAGAAGTCATTCAATCACTCCTTAATCTTCAATTGGTTCAATAGCAGTGTCTAATTTAACCGTCAATGAAATATGGGTATTTAAGTACTCGCCCAATTTATCTGATAAGTTATACGGATATTCTACACCTTTAACTGTTTCAATAAAGATATATTTACCATCTTCAAATTTTAATTCACCGTTAAATCCGAATCCTTTATTTTCTTTAGCCATAATTGTATTCTCCTGTTCTCCAATTAATTTCACAATTCCATACTTATCTACTGTATATTTCATTTATTTTCTCCAATAACATTAAAAAAGGCACAAGTTTATTAAACTCGTACCTTAATAATTATTTAATTAAAATTTAATTAATAGAGAAGGGTAGAGGAGAACTCTACCACTAACTCCATTTTGTATTTAAAACGTCTGTATTAATTTGCTATGTATTAAAAATTAACCTTTCAACAAATCTTTCAACTTCTTATGAGATTTTAATCCAACGGCACGACTCTCAGCAATTTGAATCTCTGCACCTGTTTGAGGATTTCGCCCTTTACGAGCTGATCGAACTTTAGGTTCTAAGTCAGCATAAGCACCTAACTTTACAGTTTCACCGTTATTTACTCGTTTGAAAATTGCGTCAATAAGTTCATCTACAATTTCTTTACCTTCTTTAGTTTTAACTGTAATTCCTTTTGCTTCTAAAATTCCTTGCAAATCCTTACCTAATTCTGTTGTATTTACTTTCACTTTAGTCATAATTTAATTTCTCCTGTTCTCTATTTTAATTTGTTTTATGTATTTTATTTATTAAACATTAGACTTTCTACGTTCAATAGTGTCATTAAATATCTTGCCTGCTTTAAATTTTGGAATTCTTTTAGCATTGATTAATATTTCTTCGCCATTAGATGGATTTCTACCTTTACGTTGTTCTCTCATCACTGCCTTAAAGCTACCAAAACCTTGAAGCATCAACTCATCATATTCATCTGTGAGTTTGATTATAGACTTTAATAACGAATCAATCATAACGTCAACTTGGTCTAAATTAAATTTAAAGTCATCATTGTTTAGTTTACTATTAATAGTAGTAATAAACTTTTTGTTGTCATTTAATAATTGTCTAATTTCTAGTTTTAAATCATCTCTTTTCGCATTAGCCATATTTACCATTCCTTGTTCATAATTATGTATATTTGGATTGACAATTGTTACGCTGTTATCCACAGTGATAAATAAAGCTCTAATTAGGTAGTTTTTTATATTTGTTTTTATTTTTATGCCATTTTATTAATTGTCTTTTTCTCTCTGTTTCAGCAGAACAAACGTTACAATACTTCTGCCTATTACTATTCGGCTTATATGATACTTCGCACTGATTGCATTTTTTTATTATTTCAATTTTAGGCTTTAAACTCTTCATATAGTTCATCATATAACCAGTTAAGCTTTTACAGAAGTATTTAACAATGAAATTATCTTCGTGCCATGCATTATGATAAGAGGTGATTTCCCATCCGTACAACTTTTCGTATTCATGTGGAGGCTTATAGTTATTGAACAGTCTCAATATGTAATTATTGATTATACTTTTGTACTCTCTAAATGAAATACTAATTTTCTTATCTACGTCACGTTGCCTGAATTCTTCTGCTTGAATTTGTGACTTATGTATTCTATCTTTTAGTTCATCTACATCAATAGTTTCGCCGTTTTTTAATTTTTGGGTTGCCTCATAATATAGTTTTTTAGGTTGTATCTTAGCATTAAAATACTCTTTAGATAGATAAACATCTTCATTTGTCAAATACATATACATGTTATTAATATGCACTCTAATCATATCAATTGAAGAGGGTTTATCTTTGTAATAACTTTTTGCATGTTTAATCTCAATTTTTTGATAAGGTTCAAATAAATCAATAAGTTCTTGATTATTATTTAATGCTGAAGGTTGAAGGTTAAAGGTGTAAAATTTCTTATACGTTCTACATCCGTATTTACTATTCCATAAGAGTCTAAGGAATTCATCTAATGCCTCATCTTCATTAAACTCTTGATAATCCTCTAGTAATTCATTAAGCATTACTTTTATCACCAACCAACTCTAATTTATAATATTTTCCTAAAAATTCATTTGCGTATTCATCACTAGAATCACACTCTACAATTGAACACTCTTCACTTTCATCTGAATTAGAACGTAAATTTTCTATCATTTCTTCTCCGAATAAGTACCAACATAAAGTTTTGTCTATACTCATTGACCGGTAAGCTGTTTTGATACAGTAATTTACTAACTCATCATGAGATATATCAGAGTATTTTATTTCCAATTCATTAATTATGATTTTGTATTTTTCGTACAAGGTAGAGACCTTATCTTCATCATCAACACAATCTCTCAACTCTTCTGTGAATTTATTATAGATGGAAGCGACTTCACGAATTAACTTCTTATTATCCAAAACTAGGGAGCTATCAACTAATAACTCGCTACTATTCTTAACTGTATTGTTGATTTTTAATTTCTTACGTTCCCATTGACAAATATAATCACTTAATTCGTTCATTGGAGAAGGGGAGTTGAATGCATTATATTCAACTTTGTCATTCTGACTCAACTCTTTATTTAGTTTTTTTAATTTATTATAAACACTCAACTTGGAAGGGTAGTTATAAAGTAAAAAATGTGGCATTTTCTTTAGGTAATTTCTTAAATTCTTAGTGATATGCCATCTAAACCCAGTTTTAAGAAAATCAATCTCCTTGCCTTGATATAATCTTAAAAGAGCAATATTATCTTCGTTAATTTTTTTCCACTTTTCATTCTCAGTGAATTGATTCAGAATGGCGGTAGCGATATTTGTTATTTCTCCAATTCTACTATCACGACTATTTAATTCATAATTAGTGATGTTTTTCTTGTTGTACTCAACTGGCTCAGCTCCTTTTTTATCCTCCATATCAACCACAATAGGCAGGTTAATCCTAGAAGATATAATTATCTCATTATTAGTGAGCAATACCGAATCCCCATCCATATCCATTCCGCCTTGTTGTTGCATAGTTAAATCATACATATTAATCATTACAATATCCTGATTATCAAAATGAGATAACCACTCATTAGTTTCATCGTTATTTACTAAGTCAACGACATTTACTTCTGAAGAATCAACTAGTGGGCTTCTCATTGAAGTTACTTTTCCTAATGGTAATGTTTTAGCATAAAATTGTCCTTCCTCTAAACAACCAATTGGATCTTTTCCTGCACAATATTCAAGATAACCAATAATATCTCCAACTACAGTATGATAAAATCCTTCTACGTAAATTTTTCCGAATTTCATCATATTAATAGACTTTTCTAATCTGCGTTTAATCATTTTTTTTACACTAATATCCTCTAACATTGTATCATTGATTAAAATTGCTTTCTCATAATTACTTTGTATTTCATTAGTGTCTTTTGTATTATGTATACCTAAAAACTTAAGTGTATAGAGTTTATCTCCATTTACTATTTTTTCAATTAGATCAGTAGTATATTTAGCTAAATTAATTATCTTTCCGTTATTATTCTCGTCAAAAATGTCATACTTAAAATCATTATTTTTGTATTTTTCTATGTATTTAGGATTACTTAAATCTAAGCATTGTAAGTACTGGAAGTTCATTCTTGAGTATAATTGCAAATCATCAGTATGATGACTATATTTACTGATTCCTAATTTATAATTATATTTATCTAATCTTTCCAAATATGTATTCCAAGCGTTATCTCCATAGGCTTCCTTGAAATAGCTATAACCCTTCCACATTGATGTATTCCAAATACAATCAATATCATCTACATTGTGTTTTTTTCCGAATACATCAGTAATAGTATGAGTTTTCAGTACTTCCTTTAAGTATCGTTTAAAGTCCATTTCAATTGTTATACCTTTCATGAATGGCAGACGTATTTGAAATAAAACAGACTTACAACTATTCGAAATTGATTTAGCAAGCACTGTGCTCATTTCAGGTGTATGAACTCCAAAACCGTCAAATGGAGACAAGGATACATCAGTTGTTCCATTTTTAATAATCTTTTGGTTTTTAGATATTTTCTTTTTACCTGTTGTTTTGTCTGTGTACTCAACAACCTTTTGTTCAGCGTACCTAACATTCTGATCAAGTAGTGTCTTTTCATACTCGCCAACGATAACAATATACGGTAATTTATTTTTCTTATCAACGATATTCTCAACTAATGTACATGAACTAAATATCAATGATCGATAACTTTCATATTTTGAAATTACACATTTATTGATTTCTAATCCTAATTGACTTCGCTCTGTCATTTCTTTAAAATAACTACTTTTTATGAATGTAGTAATTCCATCTTTACCTTGAGAAGGACTTTTTCCGAATCTAACAAATTTAACTCCGTTATATGTAAACCCTTCATTTAGTATTTTAATTAATGATTGCTCCTGTTTTTTATTACGTTTTGCTTCAACAAAAATTAACTCACTTATTTTATCAGTGTCTTTACTTCTAACTATCTTTAATTGGTCAAAAAGAGGGGAGTTAGGTAATCGTACTAAAAAATTACTTTCTTCTTCTATTACTAGATTGAAGTTAGCTTTGATGATTTGGCTAATCTTAATTTTTAATAATGAATACATTTTAATTTTACTCATTTAATTCCTCCAGACTTGCGTTTTTGGCGACAAGACTTACAACGTTTAGGTACTTCTAATCTGTTGCCGACATAAAAGAAATATTCGTTTGGAGGTAATTTAAATGTTTTATTGCAAGATTTACATTCTTTTTCTCTAGACCCTTTAAATGATTTATCAAGCAGTTCATTTTTAAATCCATTTTTATCAGTAAAAGTTTCTCTATTGATATACATTTCATTGTAATTATAGTAATTGAAATAGAATAGTTCATCCAATCGATTAAAGAGGTGCTTAACTGTAACACTAAAGCCAATCCTATCGAAGTCTAATTTAAATGATACTTCTTTGTAGTCATTGTTTAATTCTTCAATAGACTGCTTTAATCCTTTCTCTAATTCCTTATATGCCATTCGATTATGTATGCTATTTAATCTTTCCTCTATATCTACACCATCGAATCTATATAACTTAAAATCTAATATATGAGTCATTCCATCGTTGTTATGATAATGAATGTAAAATTTATTAATGTTAAATTCTACAGATGAAACAGTGTACTCAATGCCACTACTTTTTAATAAATTGTTTATGTAGTCAGCATTTAAAAAGCTATCTTCTATATATTTGACTTTTTTTCTTTGTTCTTCTTTTAACTTTTTATTCAACTTGTCTACATAGCCTTTAATTATTTCATTACTTTTCCTTTTGTTTAATGCTTGTTTGATTATCACAAATTCTTTTTGGTTCATCGTTTCTAAGAATAAATACATTTCATCTAAGCTGATAATTTCATTATTTTCGTATTTACAAATCTCATCCCAAAACCAATTAAGTTTACGAGCTATTTCAATGTCGTATTCACTATTAGACATCATTTCTTCTTTCAACTTACCAATAACATTGTAATAACCACCATCACGTTTATTGAAATTGAAGCATTTACCTTTATAATACAAAGCTTTAAATTCTTTAATCTTTGTTTCATTAGTTAAAGAGGGGATATCCACTTCAACAACAATCTTATCTAACTCGATCCAACGATCAATGTAGTCTTGAACTTTCTTTTTATTAGTATTAGCCATTTCGAACATAACTTCATTCCCACATTCTGTTTCAACAACTATGTCTGGTCTATATGTACCTGAATCTAGTTGATAGGTAACTTCTGTTTTAAAATCATTACAAGTATATGTATGTTTTTCATCTGCAGTAATTGTAAAAGTATCACCTTGTTCGATAAACTTGTGCTTAAACCAAAAATGCAGCATCGATTCATTTGAACATTTATTTCTATCAATATGTGCGAAGTGGGGAGTAATTTGTTTTGACTCTAATGCTTTTGGAATTACTTCACTATTACAAATAGGACATGTATATGTATTTTCATTATTTGAATTTAAAATTGTTGTAATCTCACCATGATTATCTCTTGCAAACCATAGATTTACATTCATTATGTAGCTTCTCCTTATTCAATTTATATTTTTATGTATTTGTTATATTAATTTTAAAACTCGACTTCATACCATTTATGCATTATTTAATTAATTCCAATTGATTTAAAAAGACTTTAATATCTTCTAATAGTAAGTGTCACAACGTTCATATCAACGCTGTATTAATTCATAGCAATTCCATTTTATACTTCATATGTATTCTTATTAAATCTTCTCATTATATAATTTAAACATGTTGCGCTTAATCTTCTTAAAAGCACTTTTTTTAACTTTCCCGTACCGCTTAATATCCTGATAAGCTTCTAATTCATAATCTTTCTCCATATTCATGCTAATCATTTCTTCCAAGTAATACATAATCTCACTGTTACTAAAATTATCCTCCTTAGTCTTAGTCATTTCAAATACCTCTTCATTAATTGTTTCATAGTTTTTCAATAACATCATTCTCCTTTTTATGTATTTAATTAAATAATATCATAGGTAAATGTAATGTCAATATATTTATGTATTTTATTATTTAATTTGTGTTCTACTTATATAATAATGCGAAACTAGTCAATTATCTAGTGATATTTCAAAATAAATTTAAATATTAAAATACAAAATTAACACTAATTAATCATTTCTATTAAATGGTAAGAAATATTGTCGAAACATGTAGAAAAATAAAGAATATCATTTCATTAACTTTTGAATTGTTGTATCATTGTCTATAATGAATGATACGTCAGACGTAAAATTATAACAATTACTAACTTTTCGCTTGTAATTTATAGGAAAATTTCCAATAATTATTAGTATATAATAGGAAGGGGAATGAGTTATTAAGATGAATAACGTGAAGAGAGTACATATAAAGAAAGATGAGTCTGTTGAGTCTGCATTACTTTTAGTGATCAGTAAACTATCTATCAATCAACCAGAAGAATCTTTAAAATTATTGGCAATGTGTGCGAAAGATGATATACCAAAGATACATGTGCTTGATTATGCACTCGATATTGTTGAGAAGGGAAGTTATCTAAGCTAATTAAATTTTAAATACATATCAATATACTGTCATAGATATCAAATTAATATTATAAGTTAGTTGCTATGAATACTTAGGTTATCAAATTTAGCCAAGAATTAGACTCGAAAAGACGATTACTAACAAAAACATCATTACTCGTAAATTGATCTAATTTCAATAGAAGAAATGTAGATTTAATAAGGTAAATGATGCCGAATAGTCGTTTATTTTCGAGTCATTTTTATATTTCAGAAATGAAGATAAAATGATGATATATCCAGTGTTTATATGGTAATTGAGTAGGTTATATAATGCAGATAGAAATTAGTCGTTCATGTTTAGTCGTGAATATTCAATGTTTATGCGGATATTAGAGGTCAAAATAGGGTGATAATAGGTTGAAAAGTGTGTTTTGTTACTATTTTACTATACGTTAATATTCAATGTTGATAAGGATATTTGATGAAATTTACGATTACGTTTACGAGTAACGGAGAAAGTGCAAAATAGGTAAGTTGAACTAATTTTAGGTATATTGGATTATAAATAAGGAAGGTAAGAGAGGGGAATGAAAAGTTAGAATCGTAAATTTCATCATGGTGTGGAAATAGATGTGGTAGCACGCTATTTTGATCACTCATATTACCTCTAGATGTAAACTAACCCCCCCCATACTCAGTGTTTAAAGGATATAATGTATATTATTTTACCTATATCTTACAATAAATACCATCTATAACACACATAAAACACTCTATCAACTCACTATAAAATACGAACATACGTTCTTATAACCATAAAAGTATAACTATATTATATAAAAGTTTGTTGGTTCTTTTAAACCATCTGAGCACACGTCACGTTGTTATATTCGTAGTATAACAGACAGCGTTGAGCCGAGGTATTCTTTTTCTATATTTCACATATAATCATATACTTTCCATCCATGCTCATTCATCACACTCAATTTATACAACCTATAATCCAATACAAAATAAAAAGTAGAGAATATATTTCAACTCTCTACCCATTACATAAACAATATTTAACTGGTGTAGTTTCTATTATTCTCATAACCTTAACTAATACCACTAATTTAACCTTTTAACAATACTCACTGGTATCACTCTAACTATCTATAATTTCAATTATCTCATATCTAGAATATAGAATTTACTAAATATAAAATGTTGTCCGTTTAAAATCCTTTAATACTATACATAGGAAATTAAAGGGACAACAAATTAATAATGGATCATATCTAAGTCAATATCATCTAATGTTTTATCATCCATATTACTTTTAATACTATCCACATTATCCTTATCAATAAGGCTAGATGAAAGGAAGTTAATGTTATCTATATAATTAATATCTGCTCTAACATTTGTCCTTACCTTATTTGTTTCTGTCTCTAATAGTTCATTCAATGCTGTTATATACCTTTTGTTATTGGTTTCATCTAACCGAATCATAACCTTATTATTGATTTGTTTTTGTAATTGATCTATCTGATATTTATCTAATAACTTAATCCTTTCTTCTTCTAAGTTATCTATGTTGAATGTGTATCTATGTGCTTTATATGCCTTCTTAATATTTAATTCTTTGAATAATATTCTAGATACATCTGAATAGAATGAAGTAGCCTTACCATCCATAAATAAATCTTGTATATTATCATAGCCATATTTATTTTTCATGATATGCTTTTCAACTCTAACAATTAATTCTCTTTCATCCTTTGTAGCTTCTCTACGTACTTCTTTAGGTTTTATATCTTTATATGTATAAGTATCTAAATCATTATTATAATCAAACATATCATGTATCTTGTTATGCCCTGTGATAGTTTTTTGTACTGGTGTATCAACGAAACAAACCATTGTTACTTGTTCATGTATGACTAAACGTTTATTTTCTAGTCTTTTAGTTACTGTATTAATAGCAGAACGAAATGTAGAATTAGTCACGTCATAGAAGTCTATAATAAAATTTATATCCATGTTTATTAACTTTGAAAGGTGCTCTTTGTTTTTTACATATGTCATGTAGTTAGGATTAATTAAACATAATAGAATCAACAGTTTGCTATTAGATATTGTCAATTCTTTGTTTTCACTTTTCAATAATAAATCTATTAATAATAATTCCATCTCATCTATAAAAGGGAGAATATTGTTACCTTGTTTACGTCCATCTTTTTTATATAATATTTCATTATGTATTTCTTTTATTATAAATTTATATCCATCCTTATCATATTTAAAATATCTTTCCCAGTCGATCAATTGATACTTCTTAGCGTTACCAGTCTTAACTTTTTCTTCAAGTGCAAAGCATAACTCTTTATAATTTTTATATGTACTTCCTACTTTAATATTAGTGATATTAATTATTAATCAACCTTTCCGTTTTTAATTTCTTCACATCTGTAAACATATTTCTTATATTCATCTAAAGTCATTGAATTCAGTTCAGCAATGTAAGTCAGTGCATCAATAAATAGTTCTTCTTTGACATCAAACCTTTCAGCATTATTCTTATACCATTCAAATACGTTACTATCATGTTTAGATGAGTTTATGCTGTCCCAGATAGGAAGCATGTTAGATAGAGTAGTACCTTTAATTTCCCATACAACTGGTATTACATGATCCATATGTAAATTTACTTCTTTATCAGTGAATGCACATTTACCATTAAACCTTTTTAATAATTCGCTTTTTTCATCTTCAGTAAAGTCATTCTTCAATTTCTTCAATCTTTCAGTTCTTTTATTTTTATTAGTTATATATGGATAATTGAATTGATTCTGAACTTCCATTGTATTAAGTACATCTTCATTTTCATACAATCTCAATTTTTTAGCGTTTAAGATTACTGTAACGTGATTAATATTTTCTGCCTCTATTACTCTTATGTAATTATGATTTAATAATTCATCTAAATTGTTTTGAATTCCGTGTTTTTTATTAATCCTAACAAAGAAAGAGGGGACTGATATTTCAACTATCATACTCATTAGTACGTCTAATGTTTCATCTGTTAAGAATTGACTATGTTCAATTACTAGTTCATTTAAAAAATCATTGTCTCTAACTAGTTTCAAACTATCAATAAAAGAATAATGCCTTTTAATTTTATTTTTACATATAAAACAATTTACATATTCTTGATCTGGATCACTTGATTCCGAATCGTAGATACCGAATATTAAAAATACACTAGATGATGATCCGTAATAATGTTCACAAGGTATGCATACTTCTGCAATTTCTTCATTGTCAATAAGTTGTGATTCTATTAATTGTAACTCCTTTTCCAATTCTTCTTTTCTTTGTTTTAGCTTTTCTTTTTCAGTTACATCAATCATGTTAATCAATCCTTTTCAATTTTATTTTACAAGTGAGTAGGGAATCGGTACAACAATAGAATGTATCAGCTCTAATCATATTCAATCTATATTCAATCCTTTATTATGTATTTATATTATTAAAATGCAAAAGAAACCACCGAAAAGGTGGCTTTAAAAATTAACTACTTAGATACATTCCTTAACTTCATCATACGCATATCCATTAACTGTGATACAATCAATATTAGTTTGCTCATTTATCAATGATCCCAAGAAATCTACCATGTCAATAGTTTTCAATACTTCAAGCTGTTTATCTGAAAATGTAATATCAACAGTATGGAAGTGTTCACAATGAATAATGTTGTGTAAATCATCTTCTTCTATATTAGAAAAATCAATATTTGAAATATTTTCACTTTGGTAAAAGTTAAATTTGATATCAATGTCATTGAATAAATCATACACATTAGGCTTTAAATCAAATACGTTTCGAATCATAGACATTACTGGTGAATACTCTACACATGTTGTTAAATTTTCTGTGAAATAACCTTTCATATATTCAATAATTTCTCCAAATGTAAGAGCTGTTTTATAATCACGTACATAGCTTTCAAAACATTCTGTAATATCTTCAAACAAGTTGTTAATAAAAGCAGTTTCAATTGGATTTGAATTTTCTAATATTACATTAATTGCACTTGTCATTGTTATTTTCTCCTTTTGGTTTGATGCCTTGTTGCATCTACAACCTTTAAATGTTTTATGTAATTCTTTAACTTAAATATAGTATACCATAGATTTTCCATTTGTGCAAATATATTTATGTATTTTATTAAATAAAATTTAAAGTAAAAGAAGAGAGCAGCTTAGATATAAGTTAGCTGCTCAAAATATCATAACTTTCATGTTTAATTTCCCTTTGATCCAATCACAACAATCACAATCCTAACTATAAATACAATCACAAGTATTCCGTACAGTACAAATATTATCCAATCAAATACAGTCAATTTTCCAAAATCAATCCATTGATACATCAAGAATGGCAAGAACAATATAAAAAATAAATTTAAATAACCGATTTTCTTTAGCATATTTTAAGTGAGTATGGTAATATTATTATCAATAGGGAAGGGGAATAAATCCCCTCCGACTACTTGCGACTTTTCTTCTTTCGTTTTCCAGACGGCTTGGAAGAAGGTCGCTTTTTGCTTGTCCTCATGTCGTGCATGTCTTTTAAGGAAGAAGTAATTCCTTTAAAGATTGCTACGATTGAGCCTATAAGCATGATAATGTGTTCAACATCCATACTACACTTGTCCAACTCCTTTCCTTTAATATAATTCTATTATATACCATAAATTAATAAAACACAATACTATTTATGTATTTTATTAAATAATTTCATACTAAAAGTATCTACTCAATTTGTAGACTCTTTTGTTTTTAAATTTAATTTTATATTCACAATCTGACTTTTTAACCATTTCAATCACATTTCCATTTAATAATTCTATTCCACGTAAACTTTCTTTTATATCATCATTACATACCGTTATAAAATGTAACTGTCCATTATGAAGCGGTTCACATTTCCACTTATCAAACTTTAATTTTGTAGTATGTAGTGTGGTAGGTGGTTGTAAATTTAATTTATTAATATTTACACTTAGAAACTTTTTTACATGTTCCTTAATACTGAAGTGACTATGAAGCTCTTTACGTGTAATCATAGCTATTTACACCGTTATTAATTGTAGTTGATCAATTGTCTGCTCAGTTTTTTCTTTAGCTGTTACAAGGCATTGCGTAGCGTTATAGGCTTCTTTGTACACATTAGCAAACATTGTATACTCATCTGGTGAGAGAGTGTCAAAGAAGTATTTATTAATGAATAAACAATCTAACATCTTATTACTTTGCATTAACATTAAGCAAGCTGTTTCATTTACTATCTTTACAGTGATATTTTCCATTGGATTAATCCTCCTTAATATTTCATTTAAAATATAATGTTTTCTGTTTTTACAACATTCAATTGATTATTAATGTTAATCAGATAACCTACTTCAATAAAGCGTCCTTCACTTGATTTAAAGAATTGTTTTGCCATATTTATAGCTTTTTCTTTAGTATCATATAAAGGATTTCCCCAACCATTGCCCATTAAGTCGCCAAATGTCCAACCTTTAATAGCGCTCATCGAATTGTTAACTTCATCATAGGTAACTGTTATCATTTCATTTTGATGAGTTTTAAAAGTCATTAACTGTCTGTAATCATCAAAATTTAAAACAGTGTTATTATTATCCATGCAATACTGAAGTACTGACTCTTTCCATTCATCGTATAAGTAAACATTTACTCCTTGTCGTGTATTTTCATTACTATCTGTAAATGATTGACCTATATAACACTCTTTAGCTTCTTTTAGTGTGCAGTTTATAGAAGTAGTTAAAAAATCGTTATTAGTAAAATTTACAATAATTTTAATTGTCATAATTAATCATCCTTTTCATTTTTTTGTATTTTATTATTTAAAATTATATAGCTTGTTTAACACGTTGACTTTCTAAATGCATTACATACTTCTTAACATAATCTAATTTATCTGTAGTCTTAAAATCGCAAACCTCTTTATTAGTCACATTGTCAAATACTCGATAACATCCACCGATTTTTGCAATATAATAATTTGCACTTATATAACATCTCACATCATTAGTAAAGCCGTTTCTCAATGTCACTGTACGCTTTTGGGTTGTAAAGATTAATGTACAATCTTCAATATTTGAAATAGTATCATTAATAGCTTGTTTAGCTTTATAGGCATTGTTTCGTATGATACGACTTTCATATTTCTCCAAAATTCCTTTTTGTTTCTCTAACATTTCCACAACTTTACCCATTTTATTATGCAATTGATCTTGATTCTTGTTATAGCGTGATACATTCAGTCCACCACGTCCAGTTACTGCCCATCCTGGGTTAACAGAACGTTGATATAGATAACTGTTCAATTCTCTTGCATAGCGTTCACAAAAAGCATTAAAACCATTAATCAGTGTATTTTTACTATAGTTATTATCAGCTAGTTCTATAACTTCTTTTGTTTTCTCTAGTAAATTGGATAATGTAAGTTGTAATTGATTTGTTTCACGACCGACTTGTTTTCCATTATTAAATAATGAATTATCAATTAAACGTTTTTCAGTTTCTTCATTGACTTTAAATTGTGCAATATCAACAAATTCCACTAACTCAATTTCAAAAGGCTCTATAGCCTCTGAAGCTTCAATATTCCCACTTGAAAGTTGTTCAGCTAATGACAATGTATTTTCATTTTGTTTAGAGTACCAGCATTTGTTGAAGCGACTCCACTTGAAACCACTTGATTTTAGTTGAGTGCGAATTTCCTCACTAGGTTTATCGCTGAAATATAATTCAACTCCGTTTTTCTCCTCATTCAATTTATAGTAAATGTCCGATGGAGTAGGGGAGGAAGTTTCATCTGTAGTTGTTTCTACTTCTTCAAATTTTTCTGACTGCATTTCAGTAGATTGAACTACCTCTTCTGTAGTTTCAATTTCGATGTGTCCTTTTGGTTGTTCTGGTTTACGTTTTGCTTTTTGGTATACCGTTTTAGTTGTAACTTCTTCTACTTCTTTAATCTCCATTACATCAATAGTAGAATCTGAAATATAATTTAGAAGTCTTTCTTCACTGATCCATAATAAGTTATTAGAAACTTCTTTCAATTTTTGTAATTTCTTTCCTAACTTTACGAAACTGTATTTTTTACCGTTTGAACCTTCTGAAACTTTAGTCAATACAAACGCTGTACCTCTATAAAAACCACCTGTAAAATTATGATTAAGTTTGATAATAGATTGTTCAACGATTAATTCTTTGCTTTCTGATTTTACTAATTTATCAACTTTTTTAACTACTGGTTTTTCAACCTTTACTAGCTGTTCACTGCCATTTAAAACAGCTTCAAATTTAGATACTAACTTTTCCATGTTTTGCTTTGTTAATTCTCTGTCATTAATATCGTAAGCGCTAATTAAGCCATTTCCTTTTGCTAATAGTTCGCCGTCTTTTTCAATATGCCACATACTCATTTTAGGAGTTTTATGTGAAAAAGTAGGGAATACATATTCTACTGTATAAGAAGTTTCTTGTATTTCTTTTAACTTTTCAATTTTCTTAGAAGCTACTTCTTTTTCGTTTTCGCTAGAAGCTTCATCATTCATAGTTGCTTCAAGCTTTTTAATTTTATCGTAGTTGTTCACTTTACCATTGGCGTTATAATTGTATGATCTAACTTCACGACCACTATTAGAAGTGCTATACTGATCTACTAATAATACAAAACCGTTTTTAGTTGCTACACCATCCCAATGAGCAGGACTCCAGTAGTCAGTCATTGCGTCACTTGCATCTGGAGTATATCCGAAAATAGTCCATCCATTGTTTTCAAGTACATGCATTAAGGCAACTTTCGAGCTTTGTTTGTCGTAATAGTTTGTCATTTGAATAACCACCTTTAAAAGTTTTATGTATTTCCTTAATTAAAATTATAAACGATTCGAAACTGTTTTACAAGTTATTTTATGTATTTTATTATTTAATTTTTAGATAATAAGCATATATTATTTAAAGATTGATGTTCATTAATTCTTCTTTTTGTTCAACAGTGTAATCTGGAGGAGTAGATACAAACTTTTTCACGCCATTAAATAAATCTTCTTCATTTGAATCAAATTCAATTACAACTGGTATTTTAGTTGAATCGTAAATAATTCCATTAACTAATATTTTCATTTATTATATTCTCCTTAGTTATATGTTTAAATTATTTCTTTGCAAAACTTAGGATATATTGGATATTCTTTTAAACCTTTTCTTGGATGGTTAACAATAATAAATCCTAAGCCTTCTAATTGTACTTTTACGACATTATCAACAATATGATTGATCCATTTATTAATTTCTGGGACTTGGATTTTACTAGGTGAGAAGATGTATTTTTTACCTTCTTCAAATGCTTTTACATCGTCACTAACTACTATTTGAGCAGTTTCTTCAAATGGAATTAAATCTTCTTCGTGTAGAATGAATGTATTTTCACTATCACCAATAACTTCAACACGATAATATACTGCACCTGTAGTTTTTAAAGTTGTAATTTCAGTAATAACGAACATCGGGAAATTATCTTCTATCGAATTCTTTAATTGTTGACCAATATAAAATTTTTGATTTATCATTTCTTGCTCCTCCTAATAAATAAGCTAGAAAAATGTATTTTATTAATTAAATTTGCTATGGTTATTAAATATTTTTTATAAATTCATTTTCAATTTTAGATATTCTACTAGTTAATTCAATTCTTTCTGGCTCTACAAAATCATTCATAGTACGTAACCATTCATTAAATTGGTTAGGTGATTTTACGATAATAGAATTTCCTTTACAATTTGCGTATATTTTACCTCCTAATTTTTTTACACTAACGCTTAAGTTGTTTGGAATTAATTCTTTTAATTTTTCAATTCTTGAATCGATTAAATTTTTCATTTTTATTTCCCTCCAATAGTTTAATGATTTTACTTACTATGACTTGAAATATGATTCAAATAAACAAACTTGTTATTTATTTAAACTGTACTTCAAGCAGTCAACTTAATGACTCGTTATCATTTCCTTGTCTTTATAATACTATAAATACATAATGTTGTAAAGTGGTATTATGTATTTTATTAATTAATTTTAGTTATTAAGAATAAAGCAATTGATAATACATTTACAGTAATTCCAAACTTATAATAAGAAGCTTTATCTTCTGGTGAGTCATCATCCATCCATAAAAAATCATCTAATGTAGACTTAATTTTACTAATCATCATGAATCCTCCTATGTAAATTGAGAGTAGGGAAAACCTCTCAATCATCAAATTTTAATTTAATATGTTTATCCACGTTATCAGCAACTACAATCAATTCATTTTGAATAACCTCAACAATAATACTTGTATCGTTAGCTGCAGCTATACTTTTGATATTATCCTTATATTTTTGGATCTTGTTGTATAATTCATTTGAGTTCTTACTTGCTTTTAAATCATCTATAATGTGTCTTAAATCTGCATATACTTTCAATTTGCTCTACCTCCTTTTATGTATATCTATCTGTGAAAGGAGAGTAGGGAAGTAATTAATATGGTTATTTTATTTAATGTTAAGATGCTATACTATGGACACCTTTCATATAGTTAATCATTTCATTATTAGCGTGAACAATATTTAAAATAATTTCTTCATTACAATCTTGGATGTTACTACTATAAACTTTATTTTCATGTTGTAATTGACTAATTAAATCATTAATATCTCTACTTCCATAGTTAACTTTAAATGAACCGTTTGGCTCTTGAAGGGAATAAAAACATGTATTATCTGAATAAGTTTGTTTGTGTAATGTTAATGTACTTTTTGGATATTTTATAGTGAATAATTCTAAGTTACTAGTGATTTTCTTTTTACCATAAATATTCTCGCCAATAACAAAACATGCTCCACAAGTAGATGAGTTAAAATCCATATTCAATGGGAAAGAAGAATTACCAGTTCTATAATATAGCTTACCATCAACATTAAAATATGTTCTTCCAGATTCTCTTCTTTCAACCTCAACCCATTCACCGTCAGCATACTTTTCATATTTAATAACTTCAAATTCTTGAATAACATTTCCAAATTCATCCTCGAATTGATTAAAGTTTATGTTTGTCATTTTAAATTCCTCCAATTATTTATTTTATAATACAGTTGATTTACTTAATCTTCATCGTCATTGTCTAATTCTCGATAATGAACATAATTTTCATGATTGTAAATAAGTTCGTGTAAAGGCTCTATGACATCTAATAAGTCGACTGCATCTGTATTTGTATAGTTGATAATTGTATTAAGTAATTCTTCATGTTTCTCACTGTATGGAATCTTATACTCTCTAAGAGTATGTAAACATGATTTATATAGCTGTTCTAATAGTATAATATTCTTTTCTATACTCATTTATCGACAGCCTCCAATTTAATCAATTCCCATAATGAATCATCTACAAATGTACCGATAAACTTTTTACCATGATGAAGGGTAGTAGTATCAATTTTAAAATTTTCATCTATCTTATAATCATTTAATCCAACAAAAATAACGTTTTCAGTTTCGGCTTTTGGATCAAGGAAGTAATGACCTTCTTTATTGCTGTACATGTAGAATAACTCTGTTTGATTATCATTTAATTCATTTGTTTGTATTTGAGTACATTTATTTGAAGTATTATTTGTTTCTTTAGCTATAACATCTATACTTGTAGTTGCACCCGTGAATAGAGTGAAAGCTGTAACGATTGAAAGTAAAAGGTTTTTGATTTTCATAATTAAGTACCATCCTTTTTTATTTTATTATTTAAGTGAACAGAGTAGGGGAAATGACTTTCAAAGAACTTTGTTAATATTTACTTTTTATTTAAGCTACTACAGCGTTAATTTTACGTTCTGCTGTAGACACAATACATTTAATGTTATTTATTGTTAAAGCCCAATTACGAGCCAGTAATTTGTTTTTCTTGTCTGTAAGCTTATCATGCAGCTTTACAAATGCGTCTGATAGTAGTTCTTTAACAGTACTCAATTGTTGCGCGGCTTGATCATAATCTTCTTTAGCTGCATTAATTGCATTGGAAGCTAGTTCTTTGAAATGTGTAACCAATTGAACAGTTGTTGAGTTTTCAATTTCTAATTCTTTGTTTTGATCTTGTCCAATTAAGTTTGCGTAATAACCAGTTAACATTGTAAGAATTTCACCTTTATGCATTTTTCGCTTTTCCTCACGGTTGTACCATGCTAAGCCTTCTTTGTTTGCTGCTACTTGTAACTCCTTAGCTGTCATATTAGATAATGCGCTGATTTTGTTTTGTAATTTCATTTTAATTCCTCCTGATTGATTATGTATTTTGTATTACAACCTCCTTCCTTATTGGAAGGAACGCTCACAGCTTAATGTCTTTTTATACTCGCTGTGACGAGTTTTTATTTATGAAAATTTAATTCCTAGGGCTTCTTCAATTTCATTTAAAGAAGTCTGTCCCAAGTTTCTAACTTTCATCATTTCGTCAAGTGTAGCATTTTTTACTTGTTGTATAGTGTTATATCCAGCACGTTTTAAACAGTTAAAAGAACGAATGGATAATTTTAATACTTCAATTTCTTGGTTGTTATCATTGTTTTGACTAATAATATTGATATACAAAGACATAAATTTATTATTTAATTTTAAATTACGGTTTTCCTGTTCTTCTTTAGATGGATAACCTACAAGTCCATAGTATTCAAATTCAGAAGCTTTAATAATAGCAACTAATTCATTTTGTGTATATTCATCTTTAGATGAAATTCGAGTAATTGTATCTTGGATTAATTCGTTGATACGTTTTGTATTGTCTGTGTCTACAAACTCACGAACAGCGAAGTATTCAACTTCTTTATTTACTGGGTTGAATGTTACGATAGTAGCAATAAATGAACGATCATATATAGTTTGACCGTATGAGTTACGCTCCCTCGACGTAAAATCTACAGCCGATTGGATAGAATTTTTAAAACTTTTAGAAGTAGTAACCATAATATTTTCAGCAACATTAAATTTTTTCATTATAAATTCCTCCTATTAAGTAAGTACTTTATAAAATTACCTATGCTCATATCATCGCTACTTTGTTACATTGTACGCTCACTCTACTGAGGTCATGGCGGCTAGGAGACTTTATAAAGCACTCACTTGTTTTTATGTATTTATTAACTGTTTTTATAATATCATTTATACCATTCTTTGGTCAATGCTTTTATGTATTTATTTATATAAAATTTTTAAAGTTGCTCGAAACGTTTATATATTAACCTTTGTGAGTGATCCAATTATCAAAAATTTAGTTTCTTCCTATTAAAAGTGATTTTTTTAATTAGATAGCTGCTAATATGATTGATCTCTTTTTAAAACTCATCACCAGATCATGTTACAAGAAAAATTCAATTCTTTCTATAACCTATCCAGTGAGGAAGAATTAAAACTGGATCAATAAACAATTATCTCAAATTCATGTGAATAAATAAGAAGGGAGTAGACAAGAATAATTAATACTTCCAAAATATACAAAAAAATTTAAAAAACTATTGTATCTTACTAGTATCTTATGTATAATTTACTTATAGCTTACAAGTAAGATACATTTTAATCAAAGTTCCAATCATCTACTTAGAGTATGGTTAACGCTATTTTAACTCGATTATTCTTATGTTAACTAAAATATAAAATACATAATAATGTAATTATTTATTGAAAATTGGAATATTGATATTGAAATGAGCTAATCTTACAAAGAAACAAGTTAAGTTGTTGTGATATAATTTATATGAATAAATACTTAAAAAATAAAGGGGATATAAAAATGATGAATCAATTAAAATTAGTTGTTAATAATGCTGCGGATTGTAATAATGGAGTTAGTTACAATAAATATGAAGTGTACAATTCACTGTTACAAATGAGTGAAGAAGTTAGAGAAGAATGCATTAACAATATAAATAATGAATATGGGTTCGAATTAGTGGATAAATATGATTTTGCTCGTTATGAAATCTCAGTAAATAACTCAGATATAGAAGTTGATGTTCCTGCGTTATTTACGCCAAGCTATACAAAAGAAGAAGTTGATTACTATAAGGATCAAATGAAAGAGCTGCAAAAGGGATATATGAAGTTGTTAGCTAACTAAATATATAAATAATATTCTTTATTAAATTACAATAGCTGTTTGATCGATGTGAACCAATTCTTAGTTAGACATGCAAGATAGCAGTATTTGAAAAATCAAAACTGTAGAATTAAAAAATCAAAATCGTAGAATTTTACATTTAGAAAATTAGAATATGTAGAATTTTTAATGCGAATATAGAGATAGACAAAATCTTGATTTATTAATTGTATGATTTTGAAATTTCAATCGTATAGAATTTTTGATTTACTTTAACTACTTTAAAATTAAATATAAAAATACATAAATGTGTTTGACTTTAATTTTGAGTGTATGGTAATATCAGGTTAAGATTAAATGGAGGCAGCAACTAATTATAAGTACAAATTAATATTTGTAGTTGGAAGTTGTATACCATTTGAGCATCAAGTAAAATTAAAATAATAGATAAAGGGTGATTAAGATGGATGTGACAGCTTCAACTAACAAATATTATATCGAACGATCACTAGATTCTTTTCTTTATCTAGATAGGGTATCCTTGAAATTATTAAAAGATATGTTTTCTATTAAGATTAAGCATAGATTAGTATCTAAATTAACTGATTTAATTTGGAATGAAATAATAGAAATACGAAAGTTATATCCAGATATTGAAAATTTTGAATTTGATATCAAAAACTTTATAGCATATCAAGAATTTTTAAAAGAATGGCATGGCGAACAAATTATTGTAGAATCTGGAGATTATGGAATATAAAAAGAAAGAAGGAATATATGATGAAAACTTATGAAGAAAACATGGTTATTTGGGAAAATGTATTAGAAGATATTACACATCCAATGCACAAATACATACTAAACGAATTCCACAGTGATTTAACGCAAGAAATCGTATTTATGATAGAAGAAGGACATGTAGAAAAAGATTTCAATTCGATTATGAATTACGTCTTAAAATACTTACTAACTCATTTACAAATACAAATAAAGAATACAACACAATATGAACTATTAGAGAAAATCGTAGGTGATACAATTGGAAATGAAGTTGAAAACTCTTTCTTAAAGATTGACAGTATAGATATTTACTATATCATTGAAGATTTTAAAAGTGAGGAAGAAGTCTTAGCAGAAATGAAAGAAGAAGATTCAACAATAGGAGATTTGGGTGTCACTATGTCAATAAATCTTAAACTGAACGATAAACAAAAGGCAATAATGGACTTATTCAATGTTAATCATTCTTTTGGAAGACTAGTCGAAGATTACCTTGGTTATAACGTTGGAACTTATATTAATGGTGTTTATTGGGATAATTTTAAGGAATAAATGAACATTAAGTAATATCAGCATTTTATAAAACTTAGGAGGAATATAATTATGAAAGCAAATGTTCAAATAAAAGAAGCATTACAGGTGATTTCCACTACATTAAATGAAGCTCAATTTTTACTCGCATTTGATATAGTCCGAAAGCCAAACAGATTAGAATTAAATGTAGTTACTGAGGAAAAAGAAGTTGAATTTACTTGTGTAGATCCATTAAAAATGAAAAATTTTCTAATAAAGCTAAAAAACATAACTCCATACCACCAAGACGACATTGATGAGCTTCTTAGTGAAATTGTATATTAGACTATGAAGATTAGAGTATATCTAGATAATGTAGGCTTATTAAGGAGGAAGCGATATGGAGATGAAGTCGATTTTTGAAATATATGAAGAAGTGTTAAATAATGAACTATCACGCTTCCCTTTGTTTACATGGGATCAGATAGACAGTAAAGACACTCTTATCAAACTAACTAGATATCTTGTTCTTGATAAATTTGAATGGGATAGAAATCAATTTTGTGAGAATTTTTGTATAGCCGTCATCTATAAATATAGACTGAATGGCGGATTGGCTAAACTCTATCAGAAAAATATTTATCCTTATGTTGTAGAGAGTTTTCCAGAGTGGGAAATAAAAGAATGGGAGATGAAAAAGAGTAGAGTACCAGTTGGTTTTTGGAATAAAGAAAATGCTGTTGCAGCTTGTAAATGGTTAATAGAGGAAGAGTTGCAATGGAATTTAGAAAAAGTGTCAAGAGATATATCAAATTCAACCTTCCATAAAAACAATCTAGGAGGAATGCTCAGAACTCTAGGTATGAATGCTTCTGAAATAATTGAAATGACGTATCCTGAATATGATTGGGCATATTTAAAAGAAAGAAACGGAAACAGTGTCACCCTTAGACAGGTTAAAGATATAAAAAAGATGTATGAAGATGGTTATAGTCAAAGAGAATTATCAAGACTATATAAGTGCGACCCAGTTGTAATATTTAATATTGTCCATGAAAAGACTTTTAGAAATTCCAAAAGGTAAAATAAAAGAAGTCTATTATAAGGAGGAAAATATAACTATGACGTACCAGTACGACGTAGTAATTGATCCTAGAAAAGAATCATATTGTTTCTCATTCAGTAAACATGACTGTTATAAACTTGCCACAGGTAAGTGTACATTCGATTTAACTGATGAAGAATATGAGAAAAAAGAAGCTAAGTGTAGGCGTCCCTATAATTATAAAGCTCGTGTGGGCTATTGTCGTGGACTCTTGGTAAAGATGGGTGATGGCGGTGAAATATCTGCAACTAAACGTACAAAAATTCATGCCCATAGAAATACATGTGGTCATATGACATTTTCAAGTGGACAGCATCGCTCATGTATTGCAAAGAAAAACCGTTTACCAAAGTTACACCTAAATGAACTAGGAATCAATGAAGACTACATATGTAATTCTTGTTATTATGAAAGCATAGAAGAACAAAAGCCAAAAAGGTTTTGGAATATATTTAAAAAAATGAAGAAACTCGATGACTTTGGTATTGATATTACTGATGATAAGCTTTAGTTTTTATTATTAATATGAAGTTATTATTCAAAGCTAAACTGAAGGTGGTGAATACATGGATATATTAGCAGCGAGACTTAAGAAGTTAAGAGAAGAAAATAAAGTATCAAATAAAGATTGGACTCAAGGGTATGTTGCTGACAAATTGAATGTAGCAAGGACTTCCTATACTGCATATGAAAACGGTACAAAGCAACCTACATTAGAAACTTTAATTAATATGGCTGATTTGTTTGATGTAACTATTGATTATTTATTAGGGAGAAATTCACAAAGAAGATTTGAGGATGTAAATTGTTATGTAAAGGAATTTGTAGACATTATAGAGACAATTCCAGAAAATAAATTAGAAGAATCAAAAATAAAAGCATTAGCATATACAAAAGGAATGGCTGATGCTTATAAAGATTAAATTTTAGATGAAATAGAACTATTATGAAAGGAGTGAAGATAATTATGAAATCATACGAGTTTAAAAAGTTAATCATGAGTGGATATCGACCAGTAGTGAAAATGAAAGAAGATGTTTACTTGTACATTGAAGAATCTGTAGACCCATTTATGATGGGAAGAGTTATCGGAGTTGAAGATGCTAATTATAGTGATAGTTATGGGTATATTTTAGATATGAGTGAATTTGTAAAATACAATAAATCAGTGACTATTACAAGGTGGAAAGATGATTTAGGCTTTGGTACTAAGACTTGGTTTGATACAAATCATTACCCTGAAGACCATAAAGAAACTTTATACTTTAAATTAGAAAATGATATTCCTTTTGAAATTGTCGATAATTATGATCTAGTAAAAGAATACTTAGACAGTGAAGAAAGTGCACCTTATATGACATGGTTAGAAAATTTGGTTATAAAGCTAAGAAATTAAATTTTCAACTTTCATTAAAACACATCTATTATAGAGAGTGAGGTGAATTGCATTGCAGTCATGTGAAGAAAAGTCAGAGAGACTACATGGTAAATTAAAAGAAGGATTTAATTCTATTTGTTGGAAGTGTGCTGAAGAGGAAAATTTTCATCATAACATTGTTGAGTCGCTTAAAAGCAAAACGATACAAGACTGTGTGCTCTGTCAATTTAAAATAGAAAATACATAAAAGGAATCAAAATGAATGAGTGAGGAGAAAGCAATCTGGTTACAAGTACCAACTGAAATTGTAAGAAATATAGGATTCAATGTTGATGAGAAGTCTTTTGCTATTTATGCATTTTTGTTATTTAAGAAGTTTAAAGCATTTAATAATTGCAAAATAGACGTTTCACTTAAAGATATAAAAGTTGTAACAGGAATTACTGATAATAGAACTATCAAGAAGTGTTTTGTAAATTTACATGACCAAGGTTTAATTAAGTACGAACTAGACAAAGACAAACTACCGATTAATAAACCATTACAAATTATAATGTTAGAACCTTATAAAAGTGACTATTTCACACAAATTCCTTTAGAATTAATCAAATCAATTGATAGAATAGGCTTAATTGGATTTAGATTAATGTATTATTATGAGTCCTATATTAACAGAAGCAATATTACAAAGCTATTTTGCTATCCAAGTTATGAAACTATTCAAATTGATTTAGGAATAAGTAATTTCTCTGTAACAAAGTACAATAAATTATTGGCAAAAGAAAAACTAATTACTATTACTAAACACAAAGCAGAATACGATCCATTTGGAGATGGAGGATTAGAAAAGTTTAATAACCATTATACTGTTAATTTAGATAAGTTATAGAAGTCTCAAAAAGGAAGAAAAGGAGGAAAATTAAACGATTAGAATTTTACCTGAAAAGGTGAAATTATAAATCGTAAATACTGTATATTATGTATCTTAATATCTTATTCTTTATATACAAAGATTTATGCAACCTTTACTTGCATTTCGCTTGGTCGATACTGGTAATCTAACTTTCGGAAATGTTGCATACGGCTTTACTAATGAATTAACGCTTATTTAATTCATATAGAGCTCCAATTTATTTGATATATAAAGTGTGCTGAATAGTAATAAAATGTCTAAAATCAATTGGAAATAATATTAAAAGTTAAATAAAAGATAGATATTATCGAAAATGGAGAGGTTAATATGAAAGAGGTTTATGTAATTACTTGTGGTTGTTATTCGGATTATGGAATTGAATGTATTTTTACAGATATTGATAAAGCAAATAAGTATGTTGAATTAAAAAACAATTCTGGTGGAGATGAATATAGAGTTGAGGTATATCCATTAGATGAAATTGTATTCGATTCTTCAAAAATCATTGAAGTAAAAGCCATGAAAGAATTAAATAACGATGAATATGAATTTAACTATAAAATTATTGATGTTGTCGATGAGGATTTCGATGTCAATCGGACTTGGGTTGATGTTGAGGATTATAGTCATAAAAAAAGTTCTAAAATTACATTACGTAGAAAATTTAAAGGAGATGAAATCAATGTTGTAAATAAATATAAAAAAGTTATTGAGGATTACTTCTTTAAAGTTGAAGCAAATTGGGATCTATATAAGACATATGAAGGTAGAAAGTTAATTGAGGCTGAGACAAAAAATAACGTTGATAGTATTAAATAATAACTGAATATTATTAAGTAAGGAGGGATGAAACTTCATGACTCATGAGGTAGTTTATAAAGGTGATATTGTAATTTTCAATAATAAAGATAAGGTTTCGACATCCGATAATAGGGCAATTTTAGAGAACGGAGTTCCTTATTTTGTAGTAGAGTTAGGAGCAAGTAAAGGTGCTTTTTATATTCAAGTTTATGGGAAAGAAATTCTTCTATTTGATACAGATATGAAATATATAGAGCATGTACAAATTGCAAATAGATACAATTTTGGAGTTAACAATTATGTTAAATTATTAAATATTAGTAGAATAGATAATGCAGAAAAGAATAACTTCAATAGTTCTGAAATTTATAAAATTACAAAATTAATTATGGACAATGGATTTTTAATTACGAATGGTGAATCAGAGTTATGGATTAAGGATAATGAATTACCATACGTTGAATTAATTAAAAACAATATAGCTATTGAGCCAAATAAAGAAAGTGCTATTACAGATATTCAAGCATTGATTGATAAAGCATTAGATGAAAGAGATTTTAAAATGTTGGAGAGACTGCATAAAAATATTAAATAAAAGTGATTTATTATAAAAATATACTGTAGGAAAATAATGTTTATTTAAAAAATGGTATAATGACATGAAAACAATAAATAAGGTGGTAATGTCATGGAAAAAAGAAATCAATTTTCAAAAGTATTAGGAAATGAACTAAAAACTCTAAGAGACGAGTCTAACTTGACGCTTGCTGAAGTTGCTAAAATAATAAATGTATCTCATTCACTAGTTAGTTATTATGAGAAAGGTATGCGTATTCCATCAGTAGATGTTCTTAAAGGGTATGGTAATAAATTTGATATTGACTTTAATTTGCTATTTGAGTTGAGAGTACAGTGCATTAAAGAAAGTTATGACGTATTAACAGATGATGCAAATGTTAATTTAAAAAATGAATATGAGTTGATCATGTATTATGAAGAGAAATTAAACAAAAAGGAATGATTAAATGGAAATTAATGCAGAATATTTACGTGAGTTATCAGGTGTAAAAGCACCAATATTAGAAGTAGTTGATAATGTTCTAAGCGAATGCGAAATAGTTGCGAAAGAAGGGCGTTACAGAAAATTATTTAAACACTTTGATTGTATACTGGATACTGACGGTATGAATGAAGTAATGATTGTCTTAAAAAAGAAAGGTTTACAAGTGAATAAATTTGAAATGGATTCAGTAAGTTTAAAGTATTCATTTGAAGTATCTTGGGGTAATAAATTATAAAATACATAATAAAGTAAATTTAACTATACAATATTATAAAATGTTCATATTATATAATGAAGAGGAGTGGACGGTTACAGTGAATGCAAATGAAGCGAAGTCATTAACTGATAAAAATTTTGAAAATGAAAGAAATAAATTGTTAAAAGATATACTTAATTCAATTAAAAATCATTGTAAATCAGGACTATATAGCTGTGACTACAGATTTAAAGATAAAATATCATATATGGATTATAATTACATAATGACTCAATTAGAATCTTTAGGGTATATTGCTGAAAGGATTGAAAAGCCTATAAGGAGAGGTAGTAAAACCAGACCCATTACTTTCAGTATAGAAAAATTTGAGAATATGAGAACTGAAATACGTATTTTCTGGGGAAATTAAGTATCGAATATTGGATAAAAGATTCGTATTATAGAATAGAAGGAGAATATTGTAAAAACAAATACTTTTTAGTACGATATAACAAACAATAAAAAGGATGGTTGTTATCTTTGTCTTATCTAGAAAAAAGATTATTTGGTAAAGAATTATACCCTTACTTATTTTCTAAAAAAGAAATTATTAAAACTTCTATTCAAGATGAGAGTGAAGATTATATCTTGAATATTGGGCAAGAACAGTATATTGATTATTTATTCGAAAAAAATAAAATTGATATTATTGAAATTTTTGATGAAAACATAATTGGTGATGAAATAGAAGAATCTTTACCAGTAGAATTATCTTATCAAATGTTCAATTCAAATTCTAATAGTAAAGTGCCTATTATTTACTACAAGATACCATTTGCAGGCGAGGAAGAAACTGTTAACTACATTTCTTCATCCGTACGATATCATTCAGTAATTAATGCGTATGTAAGTAATAATGAAATAGTAAAGAGGATCACAGTCACTAAGAATAATTATTCCGAAGCAGAAAGAAAGTTTAAAGATTTTAAAGTCAACTTAGATAATCATGTTAGAAGTTTAAATTTTGATTTAAAAGAATTTAATTCAAATCTGAAGGAATATATTACAGACATTTTTATGTCAAGGAAAAATGAATTCTTAAAAAGAAGGGAGATAAAAGCAGGATTAAATATACCTGTAAGAAAGAAAGACGATATTTCTAAAACATTTTCCATTCCTAGTGTAAAGGTGAAGAAGAAGATTACTGTTAAACCGATTGAAACAACAGAGAACTTTATTCCAGACCCAACATTAGATGATAAAACCTACAACGATATCTTGAAAATAATAAATGATATGGGTAAACAATTCGAAAGAATTCCATCAGTATTTAGAGATAAAGGCGAAGAAGTATTAAGGGATCATTTCTTAATGATGTTAGAACCAAACTTTGAAGGCAGTGCTACTGGAGAAACATTTAATAAAAGTGGTAAGACTGATATCCTATTAAGATATAATGGAGGAAATGTTTTCGTAGGTGAGTGCAAATTTTGGACAGGGGGAAATGGCTTTTTAAAAACAATAGACCAACTGTTGGGATATTTAACTTGGAGAGATTCTAAAACTTCTGTGATAATGTTTGTCGATAATAAGGACTTTACAAATGTTATTAAAACGGCAAAAGAATCAATCCAGACTCATAAAAACTTTATTAAGTTTGTTGATGAAAAGGATGAGAGTTGGTTTAATTATATCTTCCATTTAAACGGTGACAGTAATAAAGAAATTAAAGTAGCAGTAATGCTGTACCATATACCAAAAGATGAGTAGCTTATGTAGTTACTCATCTAAATAAAAGGATAGTTTTATAAAAAGTTAAGGGAGGGGTATAAGGTGAAGAAATACGAATATCATGAAGACAATCAAACGTATATTTCTATAAGTATTGATAATGATTATATGGTTCACTTGTACAATACAGTAGGATATGAATCCGCAAGTGTAACAATGACACTAGATGAAATGAAGGACATGGTTAAATCATTACAAAACATGATTAATATTTCAGAAAAAGAAATTACGGATAAAGAGTGGAGTGAATGGGATTTAAAGAATTTCTTATCTCAAACTCACTATTTTAGAGAGGAAGAAGAGTTTGAACTAACTTGTATCGAGAAAGGATTTGAAAAAACTGAGTTTGGAACTTATAAAAAAGTTTACTAGGAGGTACTAAAATGAACACAAGAGAGTTAAACAGAATTGTCAGTGGTATAGGTTCGAATCCGTTAACTACAATTGCAGCTATGATGTTAAGTGCAAATAGAAATTATAATGAAAAGTACACAAAAGAAGAACTACTAGAAATGAAACAAAAACGAGATGCAATTCGAACAGAAGAAATACGTTGCTCACATGTAATGGTAAATTAATTAGAGGCAAGAAAGATAAGAGAAATAATTATAAAAGATCATGGGAATGTAAAGAGTGTAAGGAAACACATTTAGTATAGTAGTAAATTAAAGGAGGAAATACATAATGAGAGAAATTAAAATTCGTGGATATGCAGTCGAGGAAATGGTTAACAGTCAATGGATATATGGTACAGGAGTTCATACAACAAAATTTACGAAAGAATTTGCAGAAGAAGTGGGTAAGTCTGGTGAGACACTTGTTTTTACTGAAAGTGGAGGTTGAATCGAGGTTTATCCAGAAAGCGTAGGACAGTATTCTGGATTAAATGATAATAACGACAATGAGATTTATGAGAATGATGCTGTATCGGTTTATAGTGACCGTGTTAATGGCGTTGTGAAATTCCAAAATGCCATGTTCGATGTAATTGAAGAAGGTGGTAATATTTCTTACTTAGCTGAACATAAAGACAATATTAAAGTTATCGGAAACATTTACGAAACCCATGAATTACTAAAGAAATGAACATTATAGGACTAATAGTAAAAAATAACAATAGAATAATATGATTCTATTATCAAATCATAAAGTGTTGTTTAAAGTACTTTTAAGTGTTAAAGTAATACTGAAAGGAGTGGTTAAAATGAAATTAAACCTTAGAGTATTACTAGCAGAAAGAAAACTGAAAATGACAGATGTGATTAGAGATACTGGATTATCTAAAACTGCAATAAGAGGTATTTTTCATGAAACATCTAAAGGAATACAATATGATACTTTGGAGACATTATGTGAATATCTAAATTGTGGAGTTGAGGAATTATTAATTTTAGAAAGGAAGGATGAATAATAGATAGTCTATATTACCAAAAGAAGCGCAAAGATGAAAATAAGCATCAACCAAAAGAAAAGTGGATAAGCAAGAATGATATATCTCTAGCACTTGTAATAATATTTGGGTTCATTTTCATGATCGGTTTATTAACTATAACAACTATTGCAAGTAAAGAATCAGAAATAGATTGTAAGTCAATTGGTGGAGAATATAAAGTTATCGATAGAACATTTGCTGGTAAATCAGTAGTTGATGTTTATGGGTGTGTTAAGAATTAAAAATAATGGTCACGTTTTATGAAAAGGTAGGAGGTTGTTTATATGGATAAATTTATAAATGAAAAGATTATTGAAATAGATTTTGAATTATCTAAGTTAGATGAGGAAATGAATAAAAATATTCATGAGTTGTACGAAGCTTTACCTGTTATTTATGATATAGATTGTAATATTAATCGTATTAAAAAAGTTATGGAATCATTTGAAATCGGTACTTTAGGATATAAAGAAAATTTAAAGCTTATAATTAAATTAGAGAAAGAAAAATTACAGCATATGAGTGACTATGCAAATAAATTAAAATATATAAATTAAGCTTAATAAAATATTTGGAATATTTGTTTTATAAAATACATATCAAAATAACTTTAAAAGCAACCAATCGACGTAATTATACAACAATCATTGGTTGCTTTTAAATATTTAAAATGACTTTTGAACAGTACTGTTTTCTTCGATTTCATCAATAAATTTTAGTAAGGATATAACATGATTACAAATTAATTTGCTTTCGCTTTTATTTAGAATTACATTATCATGTGCGTAACTTTTGTCGTTTCTAACGTTATTAAAGTTATTCAATATATTCGTATTTGTTTTTAGGATCTGTATTGTCATATCTGACTGTATACTTTTAGATTTTTCTAATGCTTTCCAATACGATGCTATCAAAGTATGCAAAGCATCATCTTTTTCAAATTGCAAATCATGCTTTATGCAAAGCTCTCTAAAGAACTTCACACTATATGTATGTAATCTATCTAAAGCTAATTCTGGATTGTTTTCTAACAACTTTTCTTTAATTTCGGAAGATAATAAATCAACTCCTTGAGTATTATTAATTGCTGAAATATTATCAATATCTTCTATTGCATTATTATCATTTAGTGTAGTTAAGATCTTTTTACATCTTTCGAATGACTCATCATTATTGAATTCATAATCATAAGCAACCATCTTTTTATACCAGATTGAGAGTAATTCCGACAATAATTTTTGTACAACAAAATTACTTTCTGTTTCTATAAACAAACGTAATCTACTTGCATCTGACATTCTAATACCAGAATAGTAGCCGTCATAAATATCAATACCAGTGGATTCAAGAACAAAAATCCCAAATGGTAAATTGTTGAAATCTAACACACGTCCACTTCTGACCAAAAGTTTTTCGAACAAAAGTCTATCTTCACTACTTAAAGAACTCACATAATCACCCTTCAACATATACAAATCTTTTATCTATTTTATTATACAGATAAATTGTTAGATTGTAATAAAATCCAAAAAGTAATTAAATTATAAAATACATAAAATTGGTTGTATATATTATAATTGTGTGGTAATATTTAGTTAAATAATAAAGGAGTGATTGAAATGAACGAACAAGAAAGAATTGATTACCTACAAGGATTGGCAGATAATGGATTAATAAGTGAGTTTAATAATGACGATATTAATTTCCTTCTTAGTATTGCGGGACAATTAAAACAGGTGGCAACTGAATTCGATCCAATAATTAGTGAAAGGCAAATGAACGCTTATGCTGAAGCTTTTAAAGTTGAGATGATGGAGGGGAGTAATCATTAACATGGAAAAATATAATAATGAACTTATGAAAATGTTTAAGAAGGCTGAAAAATACGATGAGCTATCATTTTTAAGTGAGGAGAAAGTTTTACATTGTTCATTTTGTGGAAAGCGACAAGAAGACGTAAGGAAATTGATAGCAAGTCCATTAGCAATTATTTGCGATGAATGTGTTGCTGAATGTAATAAAATACTTAAAGATGAATTTGAAGATAAAGAAGAGGACACTGAAGAGAAGGTTACTAAATGAGTATATTCTTAATAATACTCATCTACATCTTTACTGTTCTATGGGCTAGATACGAAGTAAGAAGAAATTTAATTAAAGAAGGGTTAAAGGCGGAATTAAATGATGTGCTTTTTGTAATGATGCCTTTTGTGAACATAGGGGTTGCTATTGGAGCAATGGTAAATAATAATGAACTACCAATATTTTCGAAAAAGTTTTTTAATATTAAATGAAACCAATATATATTATTAAATGTAGGAGTGAATTAAATGAGTAAAAATGCAATCATTGATACAGGTAGAAGCCTAAGAGAATCATTGGACATGTTATCCAGAACTTTAATAGAAGTACATAAAAATGACGATACCAATCCGATTAATTTAGGTATCACGATGGAAGAATATATTGAAATGACTGAAGCTATGAATTCTAAATCTAAATCTAAAAAGAAAAGTAATGGATTCCTAGAAGGTAAGAAAATGAATAAGATATTAGGCAAACGAAAATGATGAACTTAAATATAAAGGAATTGATATTGTGAGCGTTTATTTATGTCATATTGATAACCTTCATAAGGATTCAGTTGGGTTCAAAGGAATACTGTATAGGATTAAATTTAACAACACAGAAGAAGTTATAGAAGAAATGAAACAGCGTAATTATAATGGAGAATTCGTTGAAGATGACAATGGTAATAAACTAGATCTTAATTTAAGAGAAGTTTGTTCCAAATGATTTAAGTAATATCACGCTTTTATAAAAGAAAATACATAAATTATAATACGGAGTGGTTCAGTTGAAACTTGATGTTATAAATATCTACAAAAATCAATTATCTAAGAAGAAGTATTTGAAATTAATTACCGAAATTACAGGTGTGAAAAAATTTAAAGGTACAAATTCATTTCAATCATTCATCGGAGAAGACTATATAATAACTGTTACAGATAGATTTAACATTAGTATAAGCTCACTAAATGATGAGTGTGCAATTGCTAATAAGGTTGTAGATGGATTAGTGAGTAAATTAAACGCAGAAAAGATATGTCATTCTTTCAATGGTCATGATACTTGGTATGACTTAGATAAATATAAACCGAAATTAATCAATCGCATTAGATATAAATTAATAGAGATATTAAAGGATTAGATAATACTAAACTTTTATGAAAGGTGGTAAGGTATGCATGAATCACATAGAAGTTAAGGAATTTACATCGCAGGAAGATCATGATGAATACATAAATAGGCTTAATGAACAAATAAAGATAATCATGCATAGCGTCTATCAACATTGCATGAATGAATTACCTTATTATCAACAGAAGAAGATATTTCATGATTGGTGGCATGGGAAGTCTGTATATACAGATGAATATCGAAAAGGTATTGATGAAAAATTATTATATGAAGTTGATAGTTGCATTTTAGAAGCTTGTAGTAGAGGGTTTGGATGATGAAGAAATTAGAACGTGTTCAACAGGTAATTGTGTAATTGCGGGTACATAAAGAGGATACGAGTATTATCGTGTTGAAAACTCCATCTTTAATTTGTACAATTAACTTATCAAAAGTTAGGAGAGAATGCTATGCGTGAAATAAAATTTAGGGCTCAGGATAAAGTAAATAAAAAATGGATTTATGGAAATTTAGAAATACCGTTATTAACTCAAAGTAAAAGCAAACACTATATTCTTGGGTACTCCTATGGTCAATATCAAAAGCATGAAGTAGAATCCAAAACTGTTGGACAATACATCGGGCTATCTGATATTAATGGAATGAAAATCTATGAAGGTGATATCGTAAGACTATTTGTTCCGACTGACCCTGAAATGCCAGAGTATATTTCAAAAGTATTCGATTATCACGGAGCTTACACTGTTAAATGTGAAGGTATGGATATTTATAATGATCACTTTGTAATGGGGTGGATTGAAGAATATGAGTTTGAAATTATCGGCAATGTCCATCGGAATCCAGAGTTGGTGAAATCTTAATGGTTGACTTTTTAAACCTCTATAATTCAACACCAAATTCATCTTTATGATGTTGAATTATATGAATCGCAAACGAACATGATTTATTTACTTAAACAAGATTTAGATCCTCTACAATATATATTTATTATATAAAATACATAAACAGGGTGATTGTATGTTATTTTTTAAGTTATTATTTTTGGCAGATGGCACTAGTGAATATGGTCAAGCAATTAGATGGACTTACCTACTTGGTCATTTTGGTAAAGATCCTAAAGCTTCTAAGAAAATGGACAAAATCGATAAAATAAATTTCAAAAAGTGGAATAAAATTAATAAAAAAGACTTTGATGAATATTTAAAAGTAACAAGAGTTTAAATAATATTGGATTTTTATAAAAAAAGAAAACGAGACAGAGAAATAAATCCCTACCTCGTTCCTTTAGGACATCTAACGACATTACATTAGAGAAGCTCTTGCTTCTTTATAATTATATGGAACTTTCTTAGGTTTTATACATTACATTTAGTCATTTCTTGAAATAATAGTGAAAGCAGATACTTAATGATACAGTCATGTTATAGAAAGGATGAGTGTATGGAGAGATGGTATGTGAAAGCTAAACATATTAAAAATAAGCCAAAATTTAATGAAAGATACTACAAAAACACAAGAAGTAATAGGAACTTTAGAATGGGTTGCTATACTGTTTATCAATACTTCGGACATATTTCATACGGTATTTATCTGGATTTAGAATGTAGTAGAGAGGATATTTATTTTGAATATCAAGGAGATAAATTGATTGTAGGGGACAACCTAGTCGCAAATGGAATTAAATATAAAGTGAAGAGTATTGAGTATAACATTGATGATAATTATGGTGTATATATCATGGAAGACATAATTAACGATAACATTCCATCTAAAGACTTGTTAGAAGTTGAAATAGAAAAGTTGTACGAGTACATACCTAAGTTCAGAAGAATGATTGAAAGTAAACTTGCTAAACGAGCATTTTCTGAGGTGATCAAAGATTGGTTCAGATATTAAAAGGTAATTACATAAAAACAAAGCATTATTCAATAGTAATAAGGAGGAAGATGTATGATTGATTTAGATAAAGCAGAAGTATTGTTAGTAGATAGTGAAACAAATGAGGTATTACTAACAGCAAAACCACTTCGAACTATTAGTATTAAGCAACTACCAAAGAAAAAGTTTAAGGTTGAAATTAAAACTGAAGATGGTCAAGTCTTCACAAGATATACTGATTACTTTGATATTAGCGATGACGGTAAAACAATTCATATGGAAGGTATGAAAGCTGAAGGATGCGAAATCAATTTTGATAAAACGAGCCTATTATAAAGGAGTTGATTAGATGATTAATCATTTTATCGGAACGAAAAGGCAAATGAAAGTAAAAGATATGATTGATAATACTATGAGAATAATTATGCTACCAATCACATTTCCAATATTTATTCTAAGATGGTTGGCTTATAATGTTGAGCAGATAATGTTTGGATTAGATAAATATATTTATGAACCATTCATATTGAAAATTTCAACATGGATAGCTAGGAAGTTTTAATTACATAAGAAAATACAAAAAATAGGGAGAGATACTAATGTTAAAATTCATCGGTTCAGGAAGTGCATTCAATACAAAGTTAGGAAACAATTCAGCATATTATAAATCAGGGAATCAGATGTTGCTTATTGATTGTGGAAGTAACGTATTTCAACGCATTAAAGAAAACAACTTACTTGAAGGAATTGAACACATCCACGTATTAATTACTCATACTCATGCTGATCATATTGGTTCACTAGCTGATTTAATACTTTATACATACTATTCACATGGAGAATTTGCTAAAAGTAAAGTAACTGTACATTCACCTTTTGATACAGGAGTATCTGAAATATTAAAATTAAATGGATGTATAAAAGGATATCATCATGATGAAAATTTAGTAGGGGGCTCTTCTGATATTATTATTATCAATGAATCATTAACTATCAGTTTTGATAGAAATTCCCATGTAGAAGAGTTAAATACATATAACGTATTTATACTTAGTAATAAAAATCCTATTTGGTATTCAAGCGATTGTAATAAAATCAGTAACAATGTATTAAGGGTAATTAATTATGGTGGCTATAAACAGGTATATATTGATACTTGTAAAGCTGATTATGAAGGTAATGTACACCTTTCATTACGTAAGTTAAGCGAACTGATTAAACCAGAGTTCCGTGATAAAGTATGGTGTATGCATTTGGACGAAGGATTTAATCGAGAAGAGGCTGAAGAATTAGGCTTTAATGTAGTTATTAATGAGTTTAATTAGAGTGGAAATGGAGGTAACACATATGAACAATATTATTGAATTTTTTAAAAATCTTCAACACGAAATGAAGATACAAGATACTGACCACCAAGCCTCACCTAGATTCTGGACAGTAGGGCACTATAAATGGGAGCGTGTCGCAGATGGATGTGGAGACAGATGGAGTGTCTTTGATGCTAATAATGCTGAAGTGTACGATGCTGAACTATTTCGTAAAGATTTCCTATCCAAGTTAGAGGTAATGAAATCTGATGGTTTGAGTGAAGAGGAAATACTTGAAGAATGGGGTTTATCTGATGAGTCATATGCATTGGATGATTTAAAATACTCCATTGATGACGATTATGAATTTTGTGAATGGTATAAGAATTACATCGATGAAGATATTGATATATTCGAGGAAGCAAAAGTTCACCATTGCAACAATGATGCATTCTTTTTAACGAAGTCAGAATGTCAAAAACATATAGATGCTAATCATTATCATTATTTAGAACCACATACATATGCACGTACATTATTCCGTTGTCCAACTATGGAAAAGTTAATGGGAATTATTGAAGAAACAGACTGGAACAAAGTAAAGCTGTAGATTACATAAAATGAGAATATTATAAAATACATAATATTAAGAAGGAGAAGAGTGATTTATGATTTTACTACTATTAGCATTATTTATTGTCTTTTATGTTGCACCTGCACTGATATCATATTTAGGTATTCGGTGGCAATATCAAAATGAATGGAAAGGTCTAGAACCAGAATTAGACTCATTCATAATGGTATTTACTCCTGTATTAAATTGGGCATATTCTATCTTTATTATGATGGATTTATTATTCAAGAGCCTTGATGAAACTGCTGACAACATGGACAAATCTAAATTGAATAATGCTATTAAAGATAAGAAAATTGGATCTAAATTCTTTGGTGTTAAATAATAGTTATCTTTTATTTAGTAAAATACATATTTAATGGAGAGTTGTTTGCAGACTCTCTTTTTTTGTTTATTATTTTCCCATTGCATAAATAGGAACGAATATTCTATAATATATACAAACAAACGTTCCATTTTGAGTTAGGAGTGCTAAAACATGATAAAAGACAGAGGAAATCAAAAGTGGACAGCGATGATGTTACCTGAGCATTTAGTTGAAATCAAAAAGTGGAAACAAGAGCAGTTTTATGATAAAAAGCGAGAATTAACAGAGTGGGAAATAGAGGAGATTGAACAAACAATACAGCGAGCCGCAGCCATGCAAAAATTAGTTCAGTTAACTCTATGGAGCAACAATAATTTGCATAACAAAACTGGATTAGTTACAGGTATTGATCCATACAATAAAGAGCTGTTGCTTGATACAGATATCTCAGTAAAACGTATTTCATTTTATGAAATCCAAGATGCAAAGTTGGTGGATTCTGATGATTAGACCAGAGGATCGAAACGATGTGTATGAGTATATAAAATTAGACATGGCTATTCGCTCATTACATCATGATTATCCTTCGCTTGAAAAGTTAAAAATGTCAAAAGTTTATTTAAATATTATAGATGGCTTATTAAAAAACTTAAGAAATGATTTTTACAACAAGAAGCGTATGCTTGCCAAGAAAAATATTGAGATAGTAAAGTGGGTAAATGTAAGTGAGTATTTTAGTGATGTTATAATAAAAACAGGCGGGGAAGATGAAGTATTAAACTATGCAAAGCAAGCACTTAAATCTCATACTGAAGATCTGATACAACGATATTTAAATAAATAGCACCAAACTTATTTACCATTCATACCTTGTATTTCTTGTATTTTTACACATTTAATCATGAGATAATGGTAAATAAGGAGATGATACAATGTTGTTTACTCCAATAAAACCAATGTTGCTCTCGATGGGTAACAATGATGAAGTAATTGATAATCCGGATTGGATATACGATATAAAATGGGATGGTTGGCGCATCCTTTTGCATAAACAAGGTGAGAGAATAGAAGCATACACACGTCATGGCAACAATGTAACAGCAAAGTTTCCAGAGTTACAAGCAGCAGGAAAATCAATAAAAGAACACTCAGCGATCATCGATTGTGAAGGTGTAGTTTTACGGAATGGTATATCTGTATTTGATGATTTTGCATATCGAGGTAAACTTTCTAATAAAGAGAAAATCGAACAAGCTACAATAACTCATCCTACTACATTTATCGCTTTTGATGTTTTAGCGACTGATAAATCAATTGTAAATAAACCATTGGTAGAACGTAAGGAGATATTATCGTCAATAATCGAACCTTCGAATAATTTGTCAGTCACACCTTTTGTACTAGGTAATGGTAGTGATATCTTTCATTTGACTAAAGAAAGAGGTATGGAAGGTATCGTAGGAAAGCGTAGTAATTCCACTTACAAAACTAATCATAGGACGCATAATTGGTTAAAGTATAAACACTTTAAAGTAATGGATGTTGTTATACTGGGTTATAAAGAAAATCCATTTACAATGATAGTAGGTACACAATTAAGCAATGGTAAATATAGACCTATTGCAAGTGTAGAGTTTGGCTTTAAGTCTGATGAAAAAAGAGCATTTAGAGAAATTACTAAACAGATAATAACTAAAGTGGAACGAGACATAATGTGGTTAGAGCCAAGATTATTCTGTATAGTACAGTATCTTGAGAAAACAAATACAGGATTATTAAGAATCGCATCATTTAAGAGCTTCAATTTTGATAAAGTTCCTGAAGAAAGTATTTAACAGTCACTCAAATAAAAATGGGTGGCTTTTTACTTGTCAGTTCAAAATAAGTGATGATTCAATAAAATTTAAGTATGATAGATATTGAGTTGTAATTCAAATTCGAAGGGCGTTGATTTAATTGCTAGATATTAAGTATGTTGCACAGTTTGCAAATAAATATTTTATTAGCTCATATTCGGAAAGTAGTATTACAGAAAATATCGAAAATGCAACTTTATATGACTCTGAACAAGAAGCGTGTTATGACCTATGGTTAGGGCAATATATGAGCAAAAATGATGTTACATGTAAATTGAAAAAAGTAAGAATAACAACGACATTTGAAATAATAGATAAATAATTTGTACGGAATGCTCTTGAGAGGGTCAATAATGACTCTCTTTTTTTATTAGATAATATTTCCCTTTTATCTAAAATTAAATAACAAAATACATAAATAATACTTGATTTTATGTATTTTGTTATTTATACTTAGGTTAAGAAATCAAGCACTACTAAATATTAGGAGGTATGTACCTATGAGTGAAAAAACCAAGTTTTACAGCAGATGCTATATAGGAAAAGGAATTGATGGTGCAGATGAATATGGTTATACATACAGTTGGAACTCTTCACATCCTGAATTAGTGGAAACAAAAACAGTCAAAATATCACGATATACATATTGTGCTTATTGTGGAGAAAACGCAAATCCAATCCAAGCAGGACTTGTAGGAGATGGTAGGGACTACTCTGTGACAGGCTATACTTGCTCTTGTAATTGTAAAGGCTCTCAAAATGAGGTTGAATACTTCAAAGAACTAGAAGAATTAAAACAAAAATTTTACAAAGAGGAAGAATCTTTGGTAAACAAGTATTCAGAGTTATTACAGGTAGATGTTGAAAAATTGATATGTATTAAACATCAATATGAATTAGCTCGAATTGAACGTGAGAAAAATCGTAATATTGGTAAAAGAGATTATTTCAATTTTGATGGCGATGTTAATAGCTTAGTTTACTAAAAGTTTTAAATAATATTCGTATTTGATTTAAAAAGGAGAATGGTTGAATGAAAAAGTTTAGAGTTCATATTCAGAAAGATAGTTATGAAACATATGATGTTGAAGCAGAAAATGAGGACATGGCTAAACAAGAGTATAAAACAAAAGGCATTAAGATCGGTGAAAACAGTACTGTTATTTCTGAAACAGTTGTAGAGAATGAAGATTAAATAATAATTCGATTTTATGAAAGGAGGTACATAAAAATGTTGAAGAAAAAATATTTTAACATTTACGCAAAAGTAGGAGATACAGTAGTAACGACTTCTAATCCGTTTAATAATGGAGATTGGGTCACTGGTTATGAATATGAAGTTATTGAACTAGGACATGGCTACATTGTAGCGACCAGTGATAGACTACCTTCATATAAAAAAGAAATAACTATTGGAGATGCATATTATCAAGTAGTTAAAATGGTTGAAGTACCAGATCCACCTAAAGTCAAAGAAAAACAGGTTAAAGTTTATAAATTTTTAGGAATTCCACTTGGGAGAAGAATTACTTATACATACGAAACTAAATAAAAAGTTAATATCATCAAAATTAAAGGAGTAATATTAGGTGATAAATAAAAAAGAATTTAAAGGTTATCTAGGTGGGTCATATGAAAAGTTAGGCTTGTGGGATAATAAGAAGGATGCTGAGATAGGAATAGTTGGCGGAGAATATTTACATGAATTATTATCTGAGTATGATGGTAAATGTGTAAAAATCACTGTAGAAGAAACGCTACCAGACCATGTTATTGATGAATGGAATTCTATCGGATGTACGTCATTCGCCTTCACAGAAGAACAATTGGAGAAGATGAAGAAAAATAAAGTGGATTAACTTTCCGTAAAATAACGAATTTATTAAATGAGGTGATGTTTGTAGTGTATTACGTAGTTGAAAATGAAGGTAAATATGAAATTCGTATAAAAGGATTAGAGGATTTAAATTTCAAACCAATCGTAGTATTGAGTGATTTGGAATTTGCAGAAAAATACTGTGATAATTTAAATACTTCTTATGAAATTGGTTATAAACATGGTGCAGAATTAGGATATTGATATCAAATAATAGAACGCTTTTATAAAAGGAGAGATGGGTAATGATTGAAAAATTATTAAATGGAAAGTTTAAAGAAAATAAGGGCAGTATCAATAAAAAAGTAGTAGCTCTAGTTTATTCTGATGATGGGAGAACTCAAGGTCAATGTGCTTATTACAGAGAAGAAGAATTAAAATCACATATTTTAAATAAAGGTATCGATCTAGAAAATATTAAGATACTCCACATGGAGAATAGTAGAATATTCGGTACAGACATTGAATTCAACAAAGTATATTACTGTAAAGAAATTACTTTGGGTACATATAGAGAATTGAAAAAGAGATTTGTTAATCTCGAAGAGTTTGAGATTTAAATGAATTAAACAATAAATTACTTTTATAAGAGGAGATTAAATATAAAAAAATTAGATGAAGTATTAAATAACTATGATAAGTACTCAACGTTTTTAGATGACAGATTTGGATCACGTCTGTGTGAATTCTTAACAAATGAACAAGCAGAGAAAATTGGATTCAATCTCAAAGAAGACACTAGACCTTTATCAGAAGAAGATAAAATTAGATTCATTAAACAGGCTTAGGTCGCATTTTATTAGAAGGAGTGTCTAATGTATGATACATAAAGATTATGTAGGAACAACGCTACATGCGTATAATTTACGACCAGATAAAGGATATAACCTGATATGTAATTTATTTGAGAAAGTAGATAAATTACTACTTTCCGACAAAGATGAGTACAAGAATCTCCACAAATTCAAATACAGTAATCCTACAGATGAGGAAGTATTTGAATATGGTAGGAAACTTGGAATGGGTGTTTATGGGAGCATACTGTTTCAGTATTACTTAGATAAGATATGAGATTTAATAAAAGCCGTCTATTATGAAAAAAGGAGATGATTCTAATAGAAATAGAGATTCGATTTAAAAGTGGTAAATACTTAAGGATAACATTTGGAGCATATATAAAATCAGATAAATACAAGGTTTTTAAATATCGCAATTATGGACTTGTTAAACATTTAAAGATTGGGTTCATAAACTTCCATGTTAACTGAAAATAGACTTAATAAAACAGATGTATTATTGAAGGGAGAATGCTTATGGAAGCAATGCTAGATTTTAATGTGTTAATTAGGAAAGAAGACGGTTCAAATTTTCAGTATGAAGAAGTATCAAAGGCTTTAATTGATGCAGGTTTTACATGGGATGGATATATGAACATGTACACAAAGAATGAATTAGAAAATGCGGCAATAAAGATTGTTGATTCGATTGACTTCGATGCATTTAATGCAATTAAAAAACTGGAATACGATACTCATAATTTCAAAGATGAATCGGAATTCAAAGATCATTTATTTATGGGATTGCGAAGTTTATATAACATCATAACACCTTATTTAAATAAGGAAATGAAAATGTTAGCAGAGAAATATGATAAAACAAATTGGCAGGTTAGTGATATTTTTAATGGATATTTGGAAGGTGAATTCGTTAATAAGTTTTATGACGGTGAATGGACTTAATAAAAGAGATATATTAATATTTATCTAAAGGAGGTTGTAAGTTGCTTAAATGGTTAGTGAAGAAAACTGAAATAGAGATACATAACTTCCTATGGTTGAGTTTATCTTACTTAGTTTTATGTGGATTTTACTATATTTTAATTAAATAATAAATATGAATCTATTACGAAAAAGGGGGATATCTTATGAAGGATATTCTAAATTTAATTAAGCTTGTGTTCTATGCTCCAATTATAACTTATCACTTGAATGGACGCGAAAAGTACAATATGGATGAACACCCGACTCTAATGAAATACCATTGTGAAAAGTCTATTTATTATTACGAAAAAGCTTATGGTAAGAAGTTTGGAGGTAGTAAAATTGTCAAATGAAAAGAGTGTATTAGATTTAGCTAAGGATATTCAGCGTGAAAAAGAGTTGACGCAAGATAAAAGTATAAAAGAAATATTTACTTACAATACGTTGAACGCTTCAGAAGAACTAAATAGAATGGCAAACAATATTTTAAGATATAATGTCTCTAAAGAAGATATTATAACAAGTTTGAGACAAGTAGCAGACCATCTTAGTAGTCAGTATGGTGAATATATTGATAAGTTTAAATAAAAACTAAATATTATTAAATACATAATGGAGGATTATTAATGAAAGAATTCGTGTTTAATGAAACTGCTACGGTCTACGCCAATAGCATTGAAGAAGCAAAAAAGTACTTAATGGACAACTTAGAAATTAATAACGATGTAGAGCATTTAAGAGAAGAAGCAAGAAAAGAAGATTTGTTTGGTGCATTAAAATATGCATTTATCTTTACAGAAAAACAAGTTAATAGTATTTATGAAGCAGATTACGATAAATTCAAAACATGGATTGATTTAGAGGAATTAGAACTGGAAGATGCATATTATTGTACTGATATAAGACCATCATTAGGTTTAGCGTTATTACCGTCATCTAAAGCAAAGAAATACGATTGTTATCAAGAAAAAGTGAAGAGCATCAAGATTCCATCTATCTCATGGTGGCAAATTTAGAGATTACATAAAATTTAACATTTATTGAAAGGAGCAGATGATCATTGAGTAAAAATGAAATGACGTTTACATCGATGACGTTAGATGAAGACGATAAACTAAGGTCGAAATATTTAACATTTTCCAGTGAATCAAATACTAACACTGTTGACATGTCATATGAAGGGTTTAGTTATGGAATAAGCAAAGACGAATTGATTGAGATAATCAGTAAGCTGTAGATTAAATAAAAGGAACATATTATAAAACATTAAGAGTCGATTTAGGATGGTCGACTCTTAAAATTAAAATAATAAAATACATAATTTACTTTACAATTAACAAAATAATGGATATACTATTATTAATAAAAGGAATCATAAAGGTGGTTGTAAATTATGGTTATGAATAATTATAATACTTCATATATGAGCAACTATATAGGAGATTACATTGAAGAGTTTTTAAAAGTAAAAGGTAAAAAGTCAATTAACACAGAAAAAACTTATAGATCCAGCTTGAATCAAGTATTTAAGGATATCTTAGGTAGTAATGATTATACTTATATAACAGATAAAAATATTGAACATGACCTACGTTCAGAAGTTTTATTTGAATACTTTGATTCGTTATATGACGCTGAAAAAGAAGATGGTTCTAGGATGTATGCTAATCAGACGATTAATAATAGACAATCAGCGATTAAGTCATTGATCACTTATTTAAAAACAAAGAAAATCAATGGAGAAAATTTAATAAAGTATGATTTAGATGATTTGAAGGTAATTGAATCGCTTAAAAATATAGGCGAAGAAATTGAAATGATACCATTTGAATTAGCAATGAAATACATTAAATATTTTGGCGAAGAAGAACAAGGATTAGAGAAATCATTAATTATAGAATTAGCTATAGATTCTGCACTTAGAGCATCAGAATTATTAAAAATAGAATGGTCAAATTTTACACCAGTAGAAGATGGTGTTATTATGAAATCTCATGGTTACAATAAGGGAAAAGGTAATGAAGAATGGATAGATAAGATATCTTTTGAGTTATATAATAAATTGTTAAAGCTAAAAGAAATCGGAAATACAAATAGACTATTTACTTTGACTTATAAAAAGCTAGTTGGGATGATGGAAAGAGGCAATAAAATATTGAATAATACAGAATTAGAGTACTCTTTTCATTCATTCAAAAAATTATCTGTTACAATGTGTTACTTAAATAATGGAAATTGTATAGATTCTGCAATGAAAAAGGCTAGACATAAGAATGTAAATACCACTATGCGATATTTAAGACTAACTGATCTAAATGTCACAGGTATTATATCTGCAAAAATGACTACTTCCGAAGAATTATATAAAACAGTTTCCCATGAATTATTGTTAGAATGCTTAGAAGAAATGCGTCCAGAGATGTTGCTTTTACTAAATAATAAAATTAAGAATAAAATAACAAAATGAATAAATTTATGTGACATCACAGATGAAAAATGGTAAAATCAACATAGTAGTGAAAGGAGTTTTTTAAATGAAAATTAATAAAGATAGAGAATCTTTAGAGACAGAAGTCAAAAGTTTAATTTCTTTATTTGCTAAAACCTTGGATAAGGAAGAAGTTGAGTTAATAGTAACACATTTAAATGGTAAACACGGAATTAAAAAATCCAATGTGTATATGTTGTTTAATAATTCAAACAATGTAAGTAAATTAACACAAGAAGAATTAGCATTATTCGGAAAGCAATTAACTGTAAAATTAGGAATTGATAACATCGAATGGATGAATACTTGGTTCACTGAAAGAGAAATTAAAGAATACGAAAGATTTCAATTCGTTGACACCCAATCAATTGACGATTTAGATTTTCCTATAACATTAGAAAATGTTACTTATCTTGGAAATGGATATTATAATGCAACTATCACAAGACAGATGCTTGGTAGATTATATAAATACGGTAAATTAAATTATAATCCAAATGTACAAAGAGGTATGAGAAAAGTTTATCGTTATGGTAAAGAGATGGAAGAGCCGATTGTATTTAAAAGTAAAGTAACTGAAATGCGTAAATTAATATTAGAAGATAAATTAGAACCTTCAACGATCACGTTAAATGCGGCACAAATGTCATCTGACGAAGGGGAAGAATTAATTTACGATGAGAGAACACACAAATTGACAATAAATTCAGGAACAATTTTAGATATTGTAGATGGTATGCATAGAACACTGGCAACATACAGTGCATATTCAAAAGAAAAAGATATTGAAGGTTCTTATCCAATAACTATTTCTAATAAATCGGATGAAGAAATTCAGAGATATCAAGTAAATATGGATAAACAAACTCCACTAACAAGAAGTAAGATCGTTGAGTACTCTGGTGGTCACGTTAGTAATGTGATTAATATTCTAAAATCTAAAGGTGAATTAAAAGACAGAATCAGTTCAGTAGGGGATAGTAAGTCTACTTTAAGAGGTAGCGATATTATTCCTTATAAAATGTTACATGATGCTATTAATAATGTTTATAATATTGACTCTGTACTTCAATCAAGAAAAGTTGCCGAAGAAATAAATGAGTATTTAGTATATTTATTTGGATATTTTGGTAAGCATGAAAGAGATGAATATAAAGTATTGTTTGATGCGGATTTATTCGAAGCTCATTTAACATTAGCTAGTAAGATGAAAGAAAATAAAATTCCATATGATAAGCTATCTGAAATAATTAAAATTGAAGCATTTAATATAGAGAACAAGTTCTGGAAAGATACAAACGTAATCAATAATGAAGGTAAAATCGTAAACAAGAAAATGCGAAGCAAGATAAGTGATTTCTTTGAAGGTATGTTAGAGGAGGCAGATTTGTAGTGTATAACAAAGAATATAAAATGAAGTTTATTAAAACTTTAGATGTCAAAGAAATAAGTGAGGAGCGCTATATATATCTTTTTGAAAAAACAGCAGAAGTTGAATTTAGAATTGATAAAGATTTGTTTGATATGAATTTTGAAGAGTTGGAAATTGTTTTTTATTCATCTAAGAGAAGTAAGCATCGATCCCTAATTTCCTTTATTACAACTATAAAAAATTACATTACATGGGCTAAAGATAATGGTTATAGTTCATCGTCAGTTCATCCAATAGTAGAAGCTATCAACACTGCTTTTGTTGATAAATATTTATATAAAGAAGGATTAACTTACTATACGAGAGAAGAATTATTATCAAATATTGATAAGCTAGTTAACGTCCGTGATAAAGCAATAGTCTTAGCAGTATTTGAAGGTATCAGAGGTAAAGGATTATCAGAATTAATTAATTTAAGATTTGAGGATTTATCTAAAAAAGAAGATAAGTATTATGTATCTTTACTTTCTGATGAAATTAATTTTAGTAATCGTCAAATTGAAATATCTAAAGAATTATATGATCTACTAGAACAAACTTATTGGGAAAAAGAATACACTGGAAAGAAAGGAAATAAAACTCGTGTTGCTGATGGAGAATATATATTAAGAAAGAACAGAGTTGGTGAAGGTGATATAAGATTTACGGTCAGTATGATCAACAGTTTATTTTCAAATGTCATTAAAAATGAGTTTGAAGATTCTCAAATAACAGTAACATCATTATTAGAATCTGGGGCAATGTGGTATACAAATTCATTGTTAAAAGAAGATAGAATTATAACTAAAGATATAGCTACTGATGTAATGAATAGATACGGCTTATACTCGTTCAAAGGTGAAAAGAAAGATTATCCTTCATTTATGAGATATAAAGAAATTATAAATGATGAGTTTTTTGATGATAGTTATGGTAGCTTTAAGTATGGATTTAAATAAACTTCAAAAGGACTGAATGTTAATCATTCGGTTTCCTTTATACATAAAAATAAATAAATAACTGTATTCTGTTTGATTTTTGCTAAATTTATTTAAAGAAATAGAAATGGAGAATATTTCTAGGAACAATCAAACAAAAATAAGAACAAATGTTTGTATTTCGATATTGACAATACTGTATATGGTTGGTAAAATTGTATCAATGGAGATGATAGCGGATGCTACATCTATACTAAAATTAATGGAAAATGGAGGAATATTACAATATGAGCGCACTTTTGGTATCATTTGAAGCAAATCTAGTAATAAAAGATAAAAGTCCAGAAGAGTTAGGGGAGTTGTTTGATGGAATGATACCGTCAAATGGACTCCGTATAGAAAACATAAAGGGTAGAAAATTAGTAGTTGAATGCATGGATTCGCAATTTACAGAGATTTTAGAAATCGATGAAGATGGTAAAGAGGTAACTTTTTTAAATCGTAAACCAGAATTAAAGTATTATCCTTCAACAAATAAAACTTTTAAAACTACTGATATAATTAGGATTGATGGCAAAGGTGATTACAGTATCATACTGACTCCTATGTTTGCATTCTTATACAATAGTGAGTCACAGATTACTATTGATATGGAAAATGTGAAAAATATCAATGATACGAAGCTATATTTAGAACAAAATTACCCGGAATACATAGTGCTTCGTAAGATTACCTAATTAAATTAAATAAATAATATTGTTTAATGTTAGGGTGTGGTATTGGCGGTGATTCTAATGTCGCACCTTGAAATTAATATATTAAAAAATACATAAAGGTGGTATGTAGATGATTAAAAAGTACGGTAAAACTCGATATGAAGATTTTGGATTGTTCACTATTCCTAATAAACGGGGAGAAGGTTTTAAGATAATAAGAGATGAGGATGGGTGGATATTTGACAAAACATATGAAGATAAACAGTCTGCACAAAGTTGGATAGATGAAATGATTAACCTTATAGATAATTCTAAAGCCAAGTGGAAAGCAAATACATAAAATACATAATAATAGAGGTAATACATATGATTAAAATTTATACTGACAGCAGTTACAAGGATGGATCATCTACTCATCATTACTTTGTCATGAAAGGTAATAAGCGAATTAAAAGAAGAACATTTATTGGATTTGATGAGTCATCAAATAAAGCAGAAGCAACAACAATAATCAAGGCTTTACAGATGGTATTAAAGAAAGGATGGGAAGGAGTAACAATACATACAGACTCTTTAGTCACTGTTTTTGGAGTTAAGCACAGTAAGTTTGATAATGAAGATTTTCGATACATAGCACATTTACTCAAAGTAACAAAATCAAACATATTGTGGAAGAACAGAAGACACTACAGGATCAAAAAAAGCTGATACTGAATGTCGTAAAATGATGAAAACAAAATTAAGACGAGTAGTTTAAAATACATATACATAAAGGTGAGATGAAAAATGAATAGCGATATCACAAATTTGAAAAATACGTTTGATTCAATTATCAACGAATATGACAATAGTTCATTATTCCATAACGATGACAGTATGATTACTTGGAATGCAAAGTGTGAATGGTTTATTAAACAGATGGTAGATTTAAGAGTAGGAGCAGGACTTGAGTATTTTCAATCACAAAAAGAATTTAATCCACTCCAAGAAAACAGTAATGTAGGAGAGGGTGAAGAATCTGAATAATTTTAAGGATTCTAATGCGATTGGACAGTGTGCAAATAAAGATTGCCTAAATGATTTAACTAGGGAAGATGAGTATCTGAGTGATGATGATCTTAACTTATACTGCGATTCAATCTGTTACACTAAGTACATGTTAAACAAATTAAATATTAAAATACATAAAATATAGATATTATTGAAAATTAGTTATACATATTTGATGTTTAAGATGAATTATTAACATAATTATCAAAAATACAATACATAATAGAGGGCAAAAAGATGGAATTCAATAAATTTAACGGAAAGAAAATTATTAAAGCGAGTAATGAAATTGAACTACATGAGAACATTTTAGAAGGTAACAAGAATGGATGGCAAGTTGGAAGTAATATACGATACATATCTAATGATTATCGTCCATTCCAGATATTAATGAAGTACGTAGGTCTTTAAAAATTATACATACATAAAAGGAGAATTTATATTATGCGTAAAGATATTATGGTTGACATTGAAACATTAGGTACTGGAGAAAATGCAACAGTATTTCAAATTTCAGCAATGAGCTTTGATTTAACAACAGGGGACAAGCATGATTCAATTAACTTGATTGGTGATATTGAAAAATACAGTAATTTGAATGTAGACGGTTCAACATTAAAATGGTGGCTGAATACTGATAAAGAATTGCTTACTGAATTGATTAATAAAGGTACATATGAAGAATATGATTTATTTGAAGCATTACATGAATGGTTAGAAGCACAATCAACAACAGGCGATATGAAGGATGTTTACTTATGGGGTAATGGTATCTTATTCGATAATGCTAAATTACAGACTAATCTTAATGGCTGTAGTGGAATGAAGTATCCAATTTATTATAGGAATGATCGTGATGTACGTACAATTTTAGAGTTAGCAAGTATGAAGTCAGGATTAACGGAAGATGAAATTAAAGAGTCTGTGACTGATGAAAATGAACGTAAACATGATGCTTTTGATGATATTGCTTATCAAATTAGATTAGTAGTTAAATGCTATGAAATTTTAATGAATGAGAAACTAGTGGACACTGATAAGTTTTAATGAAACCACTCTATTATTTAAAAAAGGAGATTAGAATAATGACAATAGAAGTATATATAAAACGCAGAGAAAACGGTCAATCATTAGAGGAAATTCAAAAGGAGAAGTTGTTTAGTGAAGCAACAGTATGGACATTAGAACTCGGTTATCAATGTTACTTACGTAAAATACCTTTAGACGAAGCCGTTTCAATTATCAAAAATAATCCTGAAAATTAAAATTTACTGTAATTTGAGGATATTAAAGTAAGTAGGAGGAAGATTTTAATGGAATTTAAGAAACTTATGGATTTTGTTAAAGAAAATAAACATGAGTATTTAGAGCGTGAATTAACTGTCACATGTAAAGAGTGTGGTGGAGAAGGATATTTTTCAGAAGATGGTGTTAATATAGAACCATGTGACAATTGTTGCACTGAAGGTACTCTTTCTATCAATGACATGCAATAATAGTGGAATTTTATTGAAAAATAAAGGGAGTACTTCATGAAAGAATTTATAGTAAGAAACATCTTAGTCGCAAGTAATAGTCTATTTTTCTGGTCTTGGTTTTGGTACTTTGTAAACTATTACAGTAATAGTTACTTATTTAATAGGTGTAATTGGTGTCATTGTAGCTATTATAATTGATATCAGTAGTTCAGGTAATAATGAGAAGTTTAATGCATAAGAAAATTAATTAATAAAATACATAAAATATACTTGAAATTAACAGGATGGTAGTTTAAGATATATTTAACAAGGAAAACAAATAAATGAAAGTTATAACATTCTCATGGAAAATAAATAGTTGTTATGTAGCAAAAGTCGGTGTTTAGTTAACAAAATACATAATAATGAAACGGAGATGTTGATAATGTTTGAAGAGATAAAGCAGATAAGTAATGATTCCATAATAGAAGATAAACTAAAACAAGCCATGATAGAGCAAATGAAGATAGGTTATCAAGAAATGGGAGAATTAAATTTGCAAATATCTGGTGAATGGTATTGTACGGAAAATGAAGCTGAAGTAATAAACGATAAAATAGTTAAAGGTGACTGGTGAAAATGATTAAAATTGTACAAGGTGACATTTTACAAAGCGATAATGATGTTATAGGGCATCAAGTAAATTGTTTAGGTGTTATGGGCGCAGGACTTGCTAAACAAATAAAGGACAAGTATTATGAGACATTTTTGGAATATAAAAAGATATGTGATGATCATAAAAAAAATAGGGAGGAGTTAATGGGTCATGTCTATATGGCTCATAACTCTGACGGAAAGATAATTGCTAACGTATTTAGTCAACTGGATGTAGGCAGGTATGAACGTAAAACTGACTATAAGAAGTTAAAAACAGGTCTGAAAAAGGTGTGTAAATACGCAAAAGAAAATAGTCTTTCAGTTGCATTACCGTACAAAATTGGTTGTGGTTTAGCAGGAGGTAATTGGAACATTGTCTATAAAATCATTGATTCTGTATTTGCGGATTATGAAGTAACGCTGTACGAGTTTAAATAATATGATGTTTTTATACAAATAGAAAAGAGGTGTAGGAATGGTTATACATATAGTAGATGAAATGCGATCCAATAGAAGAACATTTCAGCAATACATTATTACATACGAAAATAAAGAAACTATTAAAGAATTATCTAAATTAGGTTCAATCACATATAAATCACAAGTAATTAATGTATTATTTATTGATACATTGAAAAGTAGAAATGAGTTATTGAACGTGAAAGGAATTATGAGCGTTACATTGCCGAAGAATGGTAGATTGATAAATAATAAAGAGAAAAGCGCATATTAGAGGAATAATGAATGGATAAATTAACAAATGAAGAATTAGTTGAATTATATCAAAATGATAATAATGAAATGGTATTTGAATACCTTTATAAACGAAATAAAGGGCTTATACACAAGGTAATAAAGAAGTTTAATAATGTCATTGTCATTAGCAAAGAAGATATAGAAGATGCATGTGTTTTAGGTTTTGTAAGGGCTGTAAAAGTTTATAGTGGAGAGAACAAATGCAAATTTTCTTCTTATTGCTATATCGTGATGGTTAATGAAGTTAATGTCAGTCTCAATAATGCCAGTAGGAAGATGAGAAACGACTTAGATCAGTCATTCTGCTATTTAGACGAAAATGTAAATGACGGCGACGGAAGCAGATTGATTGACATTATTGATATGTCTGAAAAAGATGTACTACATAAAAAAGATTATACATACCTACATAGTGCAATTGAATACGCAAAGGGATTTATTATGGATAAATACTACCCATATTTTATACCTTTAGCACTTAAAGAAATACCAGTACCGAAAACAGCTTCGTTGATTGGAGTAAGTCCAAAGACAGTTCATTACACTATGAAAATTTTTAAAAAACATACACAAGAATACATAATTAAATATATGAACAATGAAGTTGTTTCTTAGTTTTAAACAATAGAATGATTTTATGAAAGGGGAAGTAGGATAGTATTTAAATTCAAAGGACTAGAAAAGTATGTGCAAGAAATGCACGAAAAGCAATATGTACTATTGGAAGATGAAAAACAAAAACATGTAACGGAGTTTAATGATAGAAGTGTATCCAATGACGAGTATTCAAAATTACGTATGAATTCCTATGCGAGAGATAAGTTTATTCCAAAACTAGATGATAATGCATTGATTGATACAGTAGGATATTATGTTTCTCAGTGTGAACAATATAGATATCCTGCGACAACATATAGCGAGGCGATCATTCATGTTATTGTTCCAGAATTACTTCAACGATTTGAACTGATGATAAACGAAAAATAAAAAAGGATGAGATCATCCTTTAGGTTTTGTTTCAGTATTCTTATTGACCTGTTCTAAAGCTTCTATATACTTTTTAGCAGTTTCTAACTCATCGTCAGAAATACTGTTTATAAGGTTTTTCAAAGCAATGTGCTCATCTAGATTAACTACTTTAGAATTTTGATTTTCAGACATTATGATCAATCCTTTACGAATTATATAAAGGTTATAATACATCTCATGATAAAGTGATTCAAATAAAATGATTGTGGAGCTTAAATAAAAAATAAGTATTATCGAAAGGAAATTGACAATGAATAAATTAGAAATAATTAAGAAGCAATGGAATGAATATGAAACAGAATTTGGTGAGAGTGATTATATGGATATCGATACTCACACTAGCATGGCATTTAATGTACCAATATTATTAAATAAATTAGATAAAATAAATTAGATAAAATACACAAAGACTTATTGCAGATGAAGAAAATTGGCAATTGTGCTTATGTAGATATTGATTATATGTTAAACGCTATTGAGAACGATAAATATTAATTAATAAAAAGGAGAGTTACACCATGGCACATTACGATTACATGTATGAAAGCTTCTTATTGGAAGATGTTGAAGAAGAATTAGTAAAGTTAAACAGACTAATAGAGTCAATTTCTAGTAAAAGAAAAGTCCTGAAACAAGATCTAAATCTTGTTAAAGGTGAATATTCTAAGATGGTTGTAGACAAAGAACTTAAAGTTTTAAATAAAGAATATGATGATTATAATAAGAAACTTTCAAGATGGAATACTATTAAAGATAACATTATTAATGGTGAGAAATATAACTATATCGAAGCGCATGACTATGTAAATAAAGTGTATTGAGATTAAATAATAATTCACTTTTATAAAAAGAATGGAGGAAAATACATATGAAATGCAACGTTAAAGATTGTTATTGGAACATGTGGCATCCTAAGTATGCATTATTTAAAGATGAAAACTTAAAAGTTTGTGTTAGTGAAAATATGGATGAACATTTTGATGATAAAAAAGAATTTGTATTAAAGCCAAACACAGAAGACTGTAAAGGATACTTGTCTTATAAGGAGTTCTGTGGAACAGAAAAATAAATAATAGTACAATATTAATTAAATAAATACATACAAGGAGAATGTGATATGAGAAAAGAAACATGGGTTAGTAGTAATAAGGAGCTTTTGATCAATTTATTCGAACCTAAAACGGAAAAGGAAATTGAAACATTATTTTTAAAACTGAACACTATCAAAAACGCATGGTCGAATAGAGAATTTGATATGTTAGATTTAATTGATTTATGGAATGAAACCGTAAATAATAATCCAGTGACACTGAATCAGTTGTTAGATTCTTTTGCAAAATGCTCTGCTTCTATAAGTATAGAAAATTTATCGGTTGAAGAAGTAAATGAATTAATTACTAAAGTTTGTTCAGTTACTAGGAATAGCGGAAATGAAGTAGGTTGTTTTCTAAAATCAGTGGTGAGTCGTTTAAACAGTGACAGTATAAAGAAGTTCTTAGAAAAGAAAATTGGTATCAAAGAAGATGAATCTTTTATGAAAGTAATAGAAAAAGTAAAAAGTTATCTCAGTAATTATCAAGATGTAGAAGAAAGACAATTAAAAACAGTTGAGATATCAGAAGTCTTAGCAGGAAAATATAATATATCTAGAATGACATCATTGTTAGCAAATTAATAAAATACACGTATTATTGAAAAAGGAAGTGAAAATTTGAATACAGAATACTTAAAAGAACAGCTAGCCAATATTATGAATTTTCGTGATACATATAAAACTTCAAGTACTGAAGATAAATATTTACATAATGAATTAACTAAAGTAGTAAGAGTGATTAAAAGTAAGATTTGGAATGAAGAACATGATGAGCGCAATAAAAGTCAACTTAAAACAAAAGTGTTTGATGGTGTAGAAATTGTAATACCTGAATTTATGAACGGTTTTGGTGAGGAGTATCATTATAAATTAATCGGTGGTGATTTATATGTAATCCCAACTAAATATAAAGAAGATAAAGATGGATCATTTCATCAATGGGCATATGTGTACATAAAAGAAAATGAGAATAAACATACTCATCTTACTATAAGTATATTAGGTAAAGATGAGTATGGTGATCGGATTTTTACTGAAGCAGAGTATTTTAAGAAAGTAGAAAGTTTCTTTAGATATTTAAGTAAGAGCTATGGTAAGAATGATAGATTTCCAGAGAAGTTTAGAAAACAAGTCGAAACAATAATTGCTGAATATAACAAGTTAGATGGAGTTAATGATTTTAACCCACTTAAAGGAGGTGTTGTTAATAGTGATTGAATTAAAATATGAAAACGAAGATAAATCATTAAGTAGTGGTGGTTGGGTAATCGATCACAATCAGCTACAAGATATATCAAATCAATTAACTTCATTAGGACTTAATTATGATATGGAGATGATTGAATCTGTACTATTAATTGCTAACGGTGAATTTGACTTGTTGAAAAGAGTTCTAAATGAATTAGAGATCTTCTAAATAATATTCTGCTTTTATAAAATTAAATAAAAATATACATAAAATGAGTTGTTTAGTATGGACTATTCGTGGAATCCTGTTTATAATTTAGTTATAGAAATAAAAAAAGAGTATAAAAAACTTTATACTGATGGTTCTTTACACTTTGAGAAATGGTTAGATAAATTAAATAATGAAAAATTTAACGAAGTATTTGAATGCCTACAAGTTAATCAACATAAAGAATTTTTATTAATTAGGTATGGGTTACAAGAAATGCAGAAGGGTATGTGGGAGGATTCAGATTCAATCTATCGAGAATGTCGTAGTGTAGTAATTGACCTCCTAAACGAAGAATTAGTTTTAACACCTTTCCGTAAATTTTTTAACTTAGACGAAGTAGAAGAGAACAAATTAGAATTAGTGAAAATGAAGTTTAACAATGCAAAAGTTGTAGAGGCTTCAAACAAGTTAGATGGATCGATGCAAAATGCTCGTTGGTATCGTGATGAGGTATTCATGACTGGCAGTATGTCTCTTTCAAAAGAAGATTCTTGGAGGCTTAACGAAGGGTATTCAATGCTGAATCAAAACTATGTACAAATGCTTAAGGACTATGATGAATATACATTTATCTTTGAATATATCTCATTGAAAGATGCTCATGTAGTCCTATACGATAAGAAAGATGAAGGACTTCATTTGATTGGGATGAGAAATACATTCACAGGTGAGCAGGTTAATTATAATGAATTAATCGAAATCGCAAATACATATAGAGTAACTGTAGTTGAAATGGAAAATAAGTCTCTAGAACAATTGTTAGATGAGATGAAATCAGTAAGTTCTCATGAAAAAGAAGGGTGGGTATTGAATTTAGATGGTCATCTAATCAAGTTAAAATGTGATGACTATGTAAGTATCCATCGATTATTAGATAAAGTTTCATCTGTAAATGTAATAATTGAAAACATTGCAGAAAATAGATTTGATGATCTGATTGCGAAAATTCCAGATAAATATAAAGAGCGTGTACATAACATTGCTAATTTAATATTTGAATACATAAACACGAATACTGGATTAATTAACGAATACTATGAGAAAGCACCTAAGTGTAATAGAAAAGAATATATGATTTGGGTAACCCAAAGTGTACCTAAAGAAATTCAAGTTTACTTACGAAATAAGTATTTAGGGATTGAATATCACTTATTGAAAAAAGGAAATAACGGTTATAAACGAATGAGTGAATTAGGGTTTGATGATAAATATTCAGTATTGTTCGCAAGTGTAGGAGGAAGTAATAATGAATGATTTACATAATTGCTTATTAAAACAAAAACAAATTTTAGAATCTCAAGGACATGCTGTAGCTTATATTTCAATTTATGGCTCTCAAAATTACAACTTAGATATCAATGACGAAAATTATCAATCTGATATTGATATGAAGGCTATTATCGTCCCTACATTAAATGATCTAATCTACAATAGTAAACCAATTTCAACTGTTATTGAAACTGAATGGGGACAGTGTGATTTAAAAGATATCAGAAGTTACTTCCAAACGTTAATCAAAGCAAATCCGGCTTATATTGAAACTTTGTTCACCGATTATTATATTGTAGATGATCGTTTCAAAAAGGAATTTAATGAAATTTTTAGTCTTAAAGATGAGTTAGTAGAGAAGTTATCAGCACAAATGATAAGAGCCATGTATGGGATGATGTGTGAGAAGCAAAAAGCATTATGTCATCCTTATCCTACAATTGCTCATAAGATTGAAAAATACGGTTATGACGGAAAGCAATTATCTCATGCCATCCGATTATATGTAATGATGCAAGATTACTATTTACATAATAGATCAATGAAAGATTCTTTGATTCCTTCAAATTCAATTGAATTAATTTTGAGTAGTAAAAAGAATGAAATTAGTTTAAGTGAAGCTACGTTTTTGATGGAGACAGTACTAAAACAAGGTAAATTATTTAAGGATAATGTTTTAAGTAATATAGAAGAAAGTACAATTGATTATTCAGTAAAAGATAAATTTATCAAACTGTCACAAGACATTATCAAGAATAAAATTATTGAGGAGTGCCGTAACTATGAGTAAACTTCATGTTCTTATTGGTCTACCTGCTGTCGGTAAATCAACAATAGCAAAAGAAATGGCTAAACAACTTGATGCAGTAGTATTATCTTCAGACAGTTTACGTGAGGAACTATTAGGAGATGTAAATGATCAGTCTCAAAATGAATTGATTTTCAAAGAATTACATATTCGTATTAATAAGCTATTGAGTGAAGGTCAAGATGTAATTTACGATGCTACAAACTTAAACCGTAAACGTAGAATTCATTTAATTAAAAATGAAATTAAAGCTGAAGAGTATCATGCTTATTATTTCAACTCATTGTTAGGAGAATGTTTACATAATGATTCTCAACGTGAACGAAAAGTTGGATTTGAAGTATTGAATAAGATGTACATATCTGTTCAAATTCCTACAATCAATGAAGGATGGAATGATGTTAAGTATATTCATCCAGACCTAAAGTTGGATAAGTTTTATAGTGAACGATTCGAATACTTATTATCTGATGAATCACCAAATCATGAAGATCTAATGGAAGAAATGATGAAAGTTGTCGATTCCTTTGAAGATGTTTATGACATTCCACATGATTCTAAATATCATTCATTTTCAATTAGCCGACATATCTTCTATGTTTATGAATTTGTAATGAAAAACTACAAAGGTAATCGTAAAAAAGAAATGTTGATCGCTTCACTATTTCATGATTTAGGTAAAGGTTGGTGTAAATCATTTATCAATTATAAAGGTGAAGAGAAACGATATGCGTCATATATTGGTCATGAATTTGTAAGCGCACAGTTAGCTTGCTATTGGTTATCTGTATTAGGATATGAAGATAACTTCATTAAGTACATAGTTGATTTAGTTCAATTCCACATGACTCCTATGGATATGAGTGTAAAACAGGAGCGTAAATTACGTGAGTTACTGACTGTAGAGCAGTATGAGGATTTAATGTTCTTACATTCAGCAGACTTAAATGCTAAATAATTTAATAATATTTCAGTTTTATTAAAAATACATAATAGAGGAATGGTAACTATAAGTATTAAAGTACTTTCGCTATTTGATGGAATGTCCTGTGGACAAATTGCATTGGAGAGAGCAGGAATAGATGTTGATACATATTATGCTAGTGAGATAGATAAATACGCTATAAAAGTTACACAGCACAACTATCCTGTCACAATTCAATTAGGTGACGTAAGAAATAATGAGGACTGGGAGTTACCTAAATTGGACTTAATGATGGCAGGAAGTCCATGTCAAGATTTATCGAGGATAAAGTCAAAAAATCGCAAAGGATTATTGGGAGATAAGTCTTCATTATTTTATCAATTTTATAATGCTTTAGAAAGTAGAAATCCACGTTACTTTCTATTAGAAAATGTGGTTATGCCAGATAAGGATGAGAATGAAATAAGTGAAATGTTGGGATTTAATCCTATAGAAATTAATAGTGGATTATTTAGTGCTCAAGATAGAAAAAGATTATATTGGACAAACATAGAAATACCGAAATTACCTGAAATAAATAATCTTACATTAAGAGATATAATGCAGAGCGATATTGATGATAAGTATTATTACATAGATGACAAGTATACTTATAATGAGGGAAAAAGAGTGATAGCTAATCTTAATAGGTATTACCCTAATGGTAAAATGAAATTTACAGAAGCTTTAGCGAGGGTTTATAATCCTGATTTTAAATCTCCTACACTAACAGCAGTTGCAGGTGGACATCAATAAATTAAAGCGATGGATGATCGTGGAATTAGAAAGTTAACTCCGTTGGAATATGAAAGGCTACAGACTGTACCAGATAATTATACTTCCTGTGTTTCAGATAGTCAGAGATATAAAATGCTCGGTAATGGATGGACAGTGGATGTTATTGCACATTTACTCAAAGGGATTAAATTATAAAATACATAAATTAGTTGTTTTTATATTAATGATACTCTATAATTTAGTTATACAATAGGTTATTGGAGGAATTTATTATGAAAACAATGGGAAAAATACACATCAATTTTTAGAGAGTTATACTAGTAGATGTGGGAGGGGTAATAAGGAAATGGATAAATCGAATATTAAAGATTATTTGATAAATTTATTAGATTCAGTAGAAGATGATTTTACTGAAGAAATTATTAGAAACATTGTAAGCAATGTAATTAGAGAATTTAATACAAAATGTGATTATTTTCATGCAGGTAATTATGATGACGGTGGATACGCTTGTGATTATTTCAATATTGTATGGATTGATGCGAATGGAGAATTGGATGCGGTTGATGTACAGGCGAATCCACATTAAATAGCCTTAAATAATAATCACATTTTATAAAAACTGGAGGAAGATAAATGCATAAATTTTATGATGATCTTAAGGATTTCATTTTAAATCAGGAAGAAAAAGAACGTCTTATTCCTTACTATGAATCATTGATTCAATTAGAGAGCTATCCAGAAATGAAAGATTTGCTAATTCAATACAAAGACAGTAGCTATAACATCGATTATAATGAACCAGATGAATTTGACGGCTATTCTAATGGATGGTTAGAGTTTTATGAAGAAAATAATCCTATTACATATACAATTGAATTAGATATTAGTCAGATGCAGGGTGGTTATTGTCAGTGTAAACCTAAAGATGAAGGTTATAATTCTGACAAAAAATGCTGTGGAATAAGTTGTGACGTGCATTTACCTAAAGTATCAATTGTTAAAGAAGTAAAGCTTTTGAATCATGAATTCCAAGGATATGAACGTGATTTATGGGCTTTAGAAGAGAAATGGCTAATGGAGTACGAAAAGGATCTATTACAGAAGAAACAGCTTGAAAAGGTAAGTAATATAGAGGCACAAATTGCACAATTGCAAAAAGAATTAGAAGTAGTAAAATCAGGTCTTAAAAATTAATTAATAAAATACATAAAAATACTTGAATTAATAAATTGAAATGTTATAATAAATATATAAGTTAAGAGAGAGGGAGTGATGATCATGGTCAGGAGATTGACTTATAACGAACAGGAGATTTTGAACGAATTAGATTATATGAATGATCAAAAAGAATTTACTCGTGATAATGCTGTTTGGTGCAATAAGACAATCAAGAAACTGCTACTGGAGATACATTTTCTAAAAAATAATATCATTAGTTAAGAAAATACATAAAAGTAAGGTGAATTGATTTTGATAGAAACTTTAGTAGAAGAAAAGAGTGTAGTGCAGCTAACTGAAGATTATCGAATTACAAGTGATCAACGCAACATTATCTTACAGAAACGTTATCAAAAGCGTGAAGGTAAAGGTCGAAATGCTCCATTGATTAATGAGTACGATTATAAAGATGTTGGATACTTCGGAAACTTAAAATCGTTATTAAATGGATTAGTGAATTATGAAGTGCCATTATCTGCTACAATTACAGGGAAAATTGAAGATGCTCATTTACGAATTGAAAAGTTGCGAGATGATATTATGCAGTATGTTTCTGATAAAGTGACGATTCTTCAATATAATCCTAAATTAAAAGAAAACGTTGATGGTGATGCCGATTGACAAAGTACGATGCTAAAAAAAGTAGTAGAAGAAAGGAGTATTCAATATAGCAGGTAAAGAGACGCATAGATTATCCAAAACAAAAATCTATAGAAAATGGGCAGACATGATTCAAAGATGCACTAATCCTAATTCAACTAATTACATTTATTATGGAGGAAGAGGAATTAAAGTAACTGAAGAGTGGTTAACTTTTGAGGAATTTTATAAATGGTCTATGTCAAACGGTTATTCAAAGGAGCTTTCCATTGATAGAATAAATGTTAATGGTAATTACGAACTGTCTAATTGTAGATGGGCGACTAGAGAAGTTCAAGACAACAATAGATCTGATAGTGTGAAAGTAATGATTAGAGGAGAAACATTAACTTTAACTCAAGTAGCTAAAAAATATGGATTTAAAATAGCATGTATTCAGCATAGATATAATGTTGGTGATAGAGGAGAAAAGTTAATAACTCCGTTAAAGAGAGGAATTAAAAGAGACGGTACTAGGCAACATAAACCAGAACTTAAATTAACTAAAAAAGAAGTATCTGAGATAAAATGGATTTCTTTAAATACAAACATTTCACAAAAGGTGATCGGTGAAAGATACGGTATTATTCAAGCTATGGTTAGTCGTATTAAACTAGGTAAATCACATCCTACAATTGAATCAGTTAAGCCGGATTGGTGGTGTGAATTTGACTAAATATAATGCTAAATCAGTAATTGAGGACGGTATTAAGTTTTCATCTAAAATGGAAAAAGATTATTACTTATACTTAAAACAACAGAAGCTACAAGGTAAGATTAAGGATTTCTCACTACAACCATCATTTGAACTGCAACCTAAGTTTGAAAAAATGAATAAGAAATATCGTCCTATTGCATATGTTGCAGATTTTAAATTGATACATAATGATGACAGTATTGAAATAATAGATGTAAAAGGATTTACTAATCAAGTTTTCAATCTTAAAGAAAAGATGTTTCATTACCATCATGAACATCCTTTGACGCTCATTACATACAGTAAGATTGATGGTGGATGGATTGATCTCGATACACTTTCTAAAAATAGAAAAGAACGCAAGAAAAACAAGATAAAGAAATAATGTTATACATAATTAAGACTAACTATCGAACCTTGAGTGATGTAAATAATTAAAATTTATACATATAAAGGTGAAATGCTAAACAATCGCATGTTCTCAAGTAGTGAGCTTCGCCAAAGCTTATTACATATTCTCAAAATAAAATCCTAATATTATTTAAACTTTAGTTAGGTACATTGTGATCGGTTCGATAGTTAAATGATAAAATACATAATTGAAATGGAGAGATTTATTAATATGGCAAAAACTACTCATGGATTACCAGAAACAAAAGGATTCTTCCGTTTACGTGGACTTGCAACAGGATTGAAAAAAGAGGATGCATTAAAGTCGCATACGTTTACATCAGGCTCAGAAAAAAATACTGCAAAATTCGGTGTAAAAGTTGACCAAGAATCGATTGTATTTATTAATGCAGAAGGATTTAAAACAAAGGAAGCTCACTTATTCAAACAGTCTGAAGTTAAAGGAGAAAAATCACAGAAAAAAGTCGTACCTTGGGATGATCGATACAATCACGAAGATGAAGGATTTAAGGTTATTGGTACTCGCTTAGGATTAGAGAAAGATGAGAAAGGTAAAAATATCATCTCTACGTTTGCTCAATATGATGCGCCTGAAGCTTTAATTAGCGGTCTAAGTGATGATACTTCCATTTATGTACAAGGTAAAATTGAGTATTCTTCATTTAAAAATCGTGATGGTGATGCTATTCGTAACAAAAAGTTGCTTGCTGATGCTGTATTCTTAAACTCTAAGGATATTGATTTTGAAGAAGATGGGTTTGAATCATTATCAGACTTTAAGCAAACTATTGTATTCATCGGAATTGAAAAAGCAGAAAGTGGAGATAAATTCTTAGTTGAAGCAAAGATCATTACTCAAAATTCAATCGAAAATGCAGAGTTTGTAATTTATGAAAAGTCTCTAGCAAATATGATCAAGAAGAATTTAAAGCCATACACATCTATTGATGTTAGTGGAAAAATCATTAATAAAGCTGACGTAGAAGAAGTGAAAGAAACTGACTCTTGGGGTAAAACAAACTCATTTGATCGAGCAAATACATCTTACACTCGTGAGTATGTAATCGAAGGTGCTAACCCAGAAACTATTGACGTTGAAACGTATACTCAATCAATTGTAGATGAAGCATTAGAAAAACTGAATGCTAAAGGTCAACAAAAATCATCTGACAATTGGGGTAAGCAAGATTCAAATAGTGAGAAAAAAGGAGTAGAAGTAGAAGAGGAAGATTTACCTTGGTAGTAGCTAACTAATACATAAGACAAAAAAATTACTTTAATATAAAAAATACATATTTAAGAGGAGAGCAACTTATTCATGGCAAAAGCTAAACGTGGAAGTACAGTAAAAAAAGGTTTAAAATTCTTTAACTTTGGTGAGGCAGGAACTTGGAAATCAACATTTGCATTAGACTTCATGAAGATGACAAGTGAAAATGGTAAGCCATTGCGTGTATTATATATCGACTGCGAAGCAGGTAGCATAGACAACTACTTAGAATCATTAGAAGGACAAGGCATTAATTTAGATAACTTATTGTTAGTCTATACTACATCTTACTCAGAAGTTGAAGAGTGGGCGCAAAAAGCAATGCAAGAAGAGACGCTTTATATCGAAGACGATGAGGGGAATCTAGAAGAAGTATTTGATGCTGATGGAAATCCATTCGTTGCAGACGTAATTGTAGTAGACGGTATTACTGTAATTAGTGATAATGTAAAATTTGCGGCAATTAACGTATCTGAAAAACGTGCTAAGTTAAAAGCTAAATCTCAAGATAAGACAGCGACAGAGCAATTTGTAGCAGAATCTACAGCAGGATTAGAATTTAAAGATCACGATAAAATAAAAATGAAAGGTAAGAACTTATTGCGAAGCCTTATTACTGGCACAGATAAATATGTGGTAGTAACTTCTCGTGAGAAGACTAAAAAGCAAATGGTTGATGTAGATGGAAAAATGCAATTAGTTGAGGTTGGCAAAGTTCCTGATACATGGGATGGAGTTGAATATGAGTTCTTTACGGTATTACGTCATTTTGAAGATGATATGGGTCAAATCAAAGCGCAAGTAATGCGTAAAGACCGAACTCAAGTTTATGCTCAAAATGTTGTAATTGATGATCCATCGCCTCTACTATGGCAGGAGGTAATTGATAAAAACAAAGGTAAAAAATCAAATGTAGTAGGAAATAGTATGTCAGACTCAATTAAAAAAGATGAAGATCTGCTGTCTGAAACAATGACAAACCAAAAAGAAAAAGTTCAAGAAGAAGTAATCCAAGAAGTTACTGTTGATGGTTTACGTGATGAAATTGGAAAGTTAATTTCTGCCTTAACTCCACTGAAAAAGAAATCGTTAGGTGCAAAAATTAAGGCTTCTGGATTAGATACTGATTTTAATCAAATTGAAGCTATTCCAGACTTGGAGAAATTCTTGAAATTAGTTAAAGAATAGTACATATAACATCAGGGGATTGAATTTTTTCTTTCCCCTTATTTTATAGAATGAGGTGTAACTATTATGAAATACAAGTGTAATTCATGCGATACAAAAAAGTTAAAAGAGTTAAAGTTACAAGGGTTAGATAGAGACGGTGATGGAAAGCTGATAAGATTGCAGTCAATCGATACTGAAAAAGATTCATATTTAAAAATAAATAATAGGTATTACCATGAGGAGTGTTTTAAAAATGAATTAATTAGGAAAGGCAAGATGTCTGAGCAAGAAATAGAAAGAAAGATTATTAGCTATCAATTAGAGCAACATAAAGATAAACAATTAGCAGAATCTAAAAATAGATTCTATGAATGGATAAAAGAGCATTATCAAGTTACGTTGCCTAATTATTATTGTATGAGGATCGATAAGATTACACAGGGAAAAGATGAAAAGGTTTATGGATCTATTTCATACGATGAATTTCTAGAGATGTATTCCATGTTGGTTAATTATCTAGCTAAACAGACATTAAATAAAAAATTCAAAAACACTTCCCAGAGAATGAATTATGAGTTAGCTATTGTTATTAGTAAATATGAAGACTACAAGAACTACAAAGAAAGACTGGAAGAAAAGAACCATCAAGTAGTTGATATCAAGTCTAAAATTGAATCATCTAGTAAGTTTAATCAGGTAGTTGAAAAAGCTAGAAAAGATGCTGAAGATTTTAGAGTAGCAGACATTCATGATGAATTGATTTAGGAGGAAACAGATGGTTGAAAAAAGAAAAGATAATGACTATGCGTCAGAAGCATTACTAGTTGGTTCATTATATAAGAATGTAGATTTATACATAGAATATGCAGATTTAATTAAATCAAAATATGATTTTCATGATGAAGAGCTTAGATATCTATATGACATGTTTGAATTGTTTTATATGACATTTTCACAGGAAATGAACGAGTCGAAGTTTACAATTTTTATGAGTCAGGATAGTGAACGTTCTAAGAGATATAAAGATATAGGCGGTTGGCGAACAATAGAGTATCAAATGAGCCTAGCTGATGATAAAGATGTTGACAAGTATTTTGATACAGTAAAAAAGTATTCACTAATACGTGAATTTGCTAGAAAAAACTTCCCAACAGATAAAATGTTACAGCATCCTAAGTTTCCTCAAATGAAAGCAGAGGATATTATTAGCACAATGCGTTATGCAGTAGATAATATTAATACTGTTGTTGGCGGTGGTAAACAAGCAACTTTGTTGGGTAGTAAATTTAAAGATAAATTAGAGTCATGGAAGCAGACTCCAGATATCGGTCATCCATTACCTTTCCCCAAGTGGGATGAATACTTTAGAGGGTTACGTAAAAAGAAAGTGCTCGTTGATGGTATGTTATCGAATGAAGGTAAAAGTAGACGTATGGCAAAGGTTGTTAATTTCATTGGTGTATTAAAACGAGTTCCTGTCTTAGTTTTAGTTAATGAGCAAGACGAAGACGAATGGTACGCCATGCAAGCATCAACGATCTGTAATAATTATGAGTTTAACTTCTTAAATTCGAATACTGATAACAAGGAGTCACTAACTAACATCACTGAATCGGATATATTAAATGGTGTCTACGAATCAGAAGATCAATATCGCTTAATTACTGAGATTGTTGGAGAGTGGATCAAAGAAAATACAAGAGTTTACTTTTTGGAACTAAATAAATATTCAGACGAGGATTTACAACGTGAAATCAAAAAGCATGTATTGGGGTTAGGCGTAGAAGTAATTTATTACGATACATTAAAAGGGTACAAAGGTGATCAGTGGGAAACAGTAAAGCAGACAACGACAATGATTAAAAATGTTTGTGGAGAAATGAATGTAGCAGGATACTGTACGATTCAATTAACCGATGAGACTCATAATATCGATATCTTTGATTTAAACTCTAATAACATAGCTAACGCCAAGCAGTTATACCATGTAGTTGATCACATGATTCTGGAGAAACGATTAAATCCGAATGATTATCATAAATATAGAATCACTAACGAATGGGGTACATACGAATTAGATAAAAACAAAACATACTATGGACAAAAAATAGCGAAAAATAGGGGTACAGGTAAGGGAACTGTCTTAGTTACAGAGGTGAACTTAGATAGAAATACATGGTATGAAGTAGGCTTTCTAACTAAGGTATTTAAACCGAAGAACGATAAATAACTTTATGTGTAATTGAGGTGAATACTTTGGATGCTTTAGATTTAAAAGAAAGGATTATTGATGATGATAAAATTAGATTAATCCTAGAAGAATTAGGTATGCATTCAATCGAATCAAACAGCGGGTATTATTCTTGTGGTATGCCTGACGGAGACAACCAAAACTCTACTGTTGTATATAAAGATAATTTAAAAGTAGATGCATATACAAGAAATATAAAAGATGCATATGGTAACAGCGACATTATCTCATTAGTGTCATTTGTGAATGAAAGTTACTTTTCTGACAGCTTAAAATGGATATGTGATGTTTGTAACTATGATTATTACGAAAAGCAAAAACCAAAATCAAAATTAGCATCATGGGCTAGAGATATGATGAGAATAAAAAATAGGGAAAAAGATTCTGTTGACGAACATCTTGAACCCATAGACGAAAGTATCCTAGATTATTACAGATTGTATGTAACAGACTTATTTAAAAATGATGGAATAGGGTATTATACACAAGAAGAGTTTGAGCTTGGTTATGATATAGAATCAAATATGATCACCATTCCGATTCGAGATGAATTAGGTAATTTAGTGGGAATCAAAGGGAGACTAAATAGAAAAGATGTGCTTCCACATGAGAATAAATACATATACTTACACCCTTGTGCTAAAACAAAAATTTTATATGGGTTAGACAAGGCAAAACATTATATTTTAAAACATAAAGAAGTGATAGTGCTAGAGGCTGAAAAGGGGGTTCAGCAATTATGGGACAAAGGGATAAAGAATGCAGTCGCTATTGGCGGTCACAAACTATCAAAAACGCAAGTAAAGAAATTAACTTTGTTAGGCGTAAGAATTGTTATAGCTTATGACAAAGGCGCAGAGATAGGTAGAGGTGGACTTGTAGATAAAAACTTCTATCCAGATGAATTTGATAAGTTTATGAAAAATCAAGAGCTGTATTGTATTTATGATACCAAAGGTTTACTCAAAGATAAGGAAAGTCCTAGTGATAATTTTGATAACTGGTGTAAACTCTATGAGAGCAAAAGAAAGGTGAGAGGTTGATTGTTTAAATACGAATTAATTGGTGACAATGATTACATATTTGATGTTATTGGTACTCTTTCACAAAATAGAGATGTATCAAACCTTAACGATTATCTTGAGTTAGATAAATCAGTTACTCAGGATTGGAAAATATTAAAGAATATACATAATGTTAAAAATACAATTGCTAAACATGTTGATAATGGCTCAAAAATATATATAGTTGTAGACTCAGATGCTGATGGTTATACAAGTGCATCAATTTTATATCAATACTTAAAATTACAAAACGAAGAATTAGATATTACTTATCACATTCACGACAAAAAAATACATGGTATCGCCAGTGTAAGCGATGATTTAGAGATTGATTTGCTATTAATCCCAGATGCTTCATCAAATGAAGAAGAGGAGCATAAACGATTTCATGATAAAGGTATAGATGTAGTAGTAATTGATCACCATGAAGTCGATTGTGAAGAAAGTAAATATGCAACAATTGTTAACCCTTATTTGAATAATCAAGGTAATTTATCGTTAAGTGGTGCAGGAGTTGTATATAAGGTGTGCCAAGCGTTAGATGAGCACTACAATACTGATTTTTCAGATTACTTCTTGGATTTAGTAGCAGTAGGAAATGTAGCAGATATGATGTCATTAAAAGAGTTAGAGACACGTTACTTAATTAATGAAGGTTTATTAAATATCAATAATTCATTCCTGCAAGCATTAATTGCAAAACAGGAATATTCAATGAAGAGTAAATTAAACCCTACTACTATTGGCTTCTACATTGCACCACTTATCAATGCTGTTACTAGGATAGGAACAATTCAAGAGCGAGAAGATATGTTTAAGGCATTTATAGAGCATAAAGAATTAGTTGAGTATAAACCTAGAGGAAAGGATAAATCAGAATTAATCCCATTCATAACTGATTTCGCAAGGCAATGCGTAAATATAAAATCTCGACAAGACAGAGCAAAGAATAAGATGGTTGACAGTATTATTGAGAGTGCTGTAATAAACGAGAGCGATAAGGTTTTATTACTAAAGGATATGAACATTGATAACGGATCAAAGGGTTTAATAGCTAATCAGTTAGCAAGTAAATTCATGAAGCCAATCATCATTGTCGATTACAATAAAAAAGAAGATTTATATACAGGCAGTGGACGTAGCTATGGTGGGTTTGATGAGTTAAGGGATATCTTGAACGAGAGTGAATACATAGAGTACGCAAAGGGACACGGTTCTGCATTTGGTGTAGGAATTAGCAATGAAAATATTGGAAAAATTACGTTACATTTAAATGAATTAATGTCGAACATTGATTTTAGTAAGAAATTTAAAGTGGACTTTTTAATCCCTTTGAAGTCAATGAACTCATCAATCATTGAGGAAATAAGTGAACTGTCTCCAGTATGGGGAAAAGATATTATTGAGCCTAAGCTAGTAATTAATGATTTTAAATTAAATGATGTAAACTTTGAAATTATAGGCTCTAAATTAGATACAATACAAATGCAACGTGGGAACATTACATATATCATGTTTAAGCAAAAAGAAGAAGATATTCTTAATATAAAAAATGCAAAAGAAATTGAAGTTGTTGGAACTTGTAGTGTTAATACATATAAAGGAGTTAAGCAGTATCAGATCATTATAGACGATATAAATATTATTAAGTAATGGAGGTTGTGAATTGAATAACTATACTATGTATCACCTTCATAGCGATATATCTAATTTAACAGCAGGAACAGGTGCAGACAGTATAACTAAATTTACTGATTATCTTGATAAAGCACAGGAATTTGGAATGAGTGCAATTGCCTTTTCAGAGCATGGAAGTGTAATGAATTGGATCAAAAAGAAACAAGAAGTTGAGAAGCGTGGTTTAAAATATATTCATGCTAATGAGATTTATTTAACAAAGGGTATAGGAGTAGAAGAGGTAAAAGGAAAAGATAAGCTAATTCTTCAACGTGATAATTATCATTTTATGACTATTGCCAAGAATCATGATGGAGTAAAAGAGCTAAATGAATTAACATCTCAATCATTTAATCGTGAAGACGGACACTTCTATTATAATCCACGACTTACTTTCGATGATTTAAAGAATACATCTGACAACATTATTATGACTTCTGCTTGCCTAGCTTCTCCAATTTGGAGATTATATAATAACGCTTATGAAATTATTGGTGGGAACAGAACGATTAAAAATAATGATTTACACATTGAGTATGAAGAGTTGATGCAGTGGTTTATTCAAAATAAACATAGGATGTTTTTTGAAGTTCAGTATCACACACATCCAGACCAAATTAAGTTTAATCAAATGCTATCAGTCTTATCTAAAGATACGGGCATTCCATTGATAGCAGGAACAGATACACATTGCTTAGACAAAGTTCATGCGAAAGGTCGTGAAACTCTTCTTAAAGCTAAGGGTGCTAGTTATGGTGATGAAGATAAGTTTGATTTAACTATGAAGTCATATGATGAATTAGTAGATATGTTTGAAGTTCAAGGCGCTTTATCACGCAATGAATACTTAGAGGCAATTGAAAATACTAACGTTATGGCGAACATGATTGAAGAATTTAATTTAGATAAAACTCCAAAATATCCAAAGCTATACGATAATCCAATTGAAGTATTTAAGAATAAAATAAACGATGGATTTGTAAAGCGTGGATTTAACAAATTACCAAAGGAAGAAAGAAGAGTTTACTTAGACCGTGTACACGAAGAATTTAATACATATGAGAAATTAGATGCAATAGACTACATGTTGCTACAAACTAACATTATTGAATGGTGTCATGAAAACGATATTTATCAGGGATATGGTCGTGGCTCTGTAAATGGATCGTTAATTGCTTATTTATTAGGTGTTACAGAGATGGATAGTGTTAAACACAACTTGAACTTTTTCCGTTTTTTAAATCCAGATCGAGTATCAATGCCTGATATTGACGTAGACTTTGAACCTTCTCGTAGACAAGATGTAATCGATTATTTAGCCTCTATTGAGGGAATTGATTTTGCAGAAATTATCACATTTAACACAATTGCAACTAAAGGTGCTATTCGAGATGTATCTCGCGCCTTAAATATTCCTTTAAATGAGGTTGACGAAATTTCAAAAGCTGTTGATAACAATACGTTAGATAAATACAGAAATAAATATAAAAAGTTGTTCGAATATGTTGATTTATTAGAAGGTACTATTGTTTCTATGGGGAGTCATCCTTCTGGATTTGTAGTTTCTCCGATTGACCTAAATAGCAATGTGTCAACTATCTACACTAAGGAAAGTAAATACAAGGTAACGTCAATCAACATGAAGGAGTTAGACGGACAATCGTATGTGAAATTAGATATTCTAGGACTAGACAATATTGAGATCATTAATGAGGCTTGTAAATTAGCAAATATTGAACGACTTACGCCTGATAATATTGATGTTAATGATATTAATGTTTGGAAATCGCTACGTGACTCAACGCTAGGCGTGTTCCAATTTGAATCAGATACAGCGTTTGACTATGTACAGCAATTGTTTAGTGACAAGACATTATCAAATATAAAGAATGATGTCGGTGAAATTGACTATATCAGCCTGCTTAGTTTAGCTAACGGTGCAATAAGACCCGCAGGTGATTCTTATAGAAGTAAATTATCTAATGGCATTACTAACGATAATGGGCACACATCTTTAAATGAATTTCTTAAATCGAATTTAGGATATTTAGTTTTCCAAGAGGACATCATGAGGTTCTTAACTGATTTCTGTAATCATTCAGGTTCTGAATCTGACAGTGTTAGACGAGGATTAAGTAAAAAAGAGGGAACAGAACAATTCTTACCTAAGATTAGAGAAGGATTTATTGAAATAATGACATCTCAATATGGTGAAACAATAGAGAAATCAGAAGAGATATTACAAAGCTTCTTAAAAGTAATTGAAGATGCATCAGATTATGGATTTTCTCTAAATCATTCACAACCATATTCTTTTATTGGCTATGTATGTGCATATTTAAGATATCATTATCCGCATGAATTCATTACAACAATACTAAATGTACGTGAAGATAAGATGGATAAAAGTGCTAAGGTAATTGCCTATGCTAAACAAAAGGGGATTGAAATTAAACCGATTAAATTCGGTAAATCAAAGTCTAAGTATGAGTACAGTAATAGCGATAAGGCTATATATAAAGGCTTAAAGTCAATTAAATATATTAATGACAATATATCTGAAGAGCTGTTTGAGTTAGCAAATTCTAAAAAGCATTCAAATTTCTTAGAGTTGCTAATTGATATTACAGAAAATACATCCGTCAATACTAGACAGCTCAACATTCTGATACGATTAGGATTCTTTAGTGAGTTTGGTAATAGTCTATACTTAGAATTAATTGCAGAAAAGTTTAATGATCGTTATAAGAAAACACATAAAGATAATACGAAAGATAAACGAATTGAAGAGGTAGAGGAGTTTATTTCATCTTTAAATGACATTAAAGATTACTCAATTAATGAAAAAATAATGTTTGAGGTGGAAGTGTTAGGATATCCTCAGAGTACAGATGATACTTATGATAAGTCATTTGCTGTAATTTCAGATGTAGAAACTCGTTACTCTCCAACAATTAAACTATACATTGTCAACACTGGAAGTGAAGTGGAGGTTAAAGTTAATAAGAAATTATTCACTGATAATAAAGGTAATCCACTTTTGATCAAAGGAGACTTAATAAAGGTGTTAAAAGTTGATCGTAGACCTAAGCAACAGTTACTGAATGGTAAATGGATGCCAACTGATGTTATGCAGAACTGGCTATCAGCATGGGAACTTACTAAAAAGGCTTAGTAATTAATAAAATACATAAGTTTAAATAAAAATTAAATATTATCAAAAACTGGAGGAGTTATCATGGAGATTTTTGAATCAAATTATAATCATATTACTCAAGAATACCTAGAAAGTGTTTATAAGGCTTCAACAAGAATTAATAAATTAGTAAATTTAGTTTTATCAAGAGCACTTGAAGATGCTAAAAATGGAAACAGTGTGTCCAGATCATATATACATAAGGATGAATTCGATTATGAAACATTAAAGTTGGCTTGTGAAGAATTACAACGGAGAAAATTTAGAGTTAATTGGTCACATGAACAATACACTTCAACAGAAGGATACATTGGTGAAATTCAAATTAATTTCATAGCTTTATAGACTAAATAAAAGAAACCTATTATAAAAGAAAATACAAAATAAAGGAGATATTCTTTATGAAAATAACAAAAGGATATCACGGTGAAATACACAACATTGAAGGATTAGATGCTAAGAAGAAACAAGCATATACGGAGGCAAGACGAAAACTTAAATATGCTCATAGCGTGTTTAAACGAGTGAGTGAGAAACATGCAAATTTTAAGATTAAATAAAAGGAATATATTATTGAAAAACAGGAGGAAAACGAGATGGAATTAAAATTAGAAGTTCCTATGGGACATGTAATTGACACAAATAAGGAAGAACAAAACCTAGTAGTATCAAGGGATGCAGGTGTTGCAAATTATATTCGCCTTAATTTTGGAGAATTTGAAGCAATTTTAAGCACAGATGAATTTAAATCGTATTTTGGAGCATTTTTACTTTAAATAATATTCATCTTTTATTTAAAAATACATAAGAGAAGGAGAAAAAATGCATACAGTATCTTACACAAAAGAAGAACTACGAGCGATTTTAATTCAATTAGGTGGTCGCATTGATGATTTAAAAGGACTTCAAGTTAAAGCAGGTAAAAATGGTGACGTGTCAAGAGTATTAGAATTAGAGAACTTTATGAAACCTATTCTAAGTGGAAAAGAAAAAATGGAAATAGAATTATATAAATAATACTAAAGTAAAATGGAGGAATTAAACTATGGGAGTAGACGCTAGTTATTTATATGGATATGGTGCTGAGGTTAGTAAAATTGAGTGGGATTTAGACTATTTACGAGAAAAATATAAAGATAAATTAGAGGAAAGAGTAGATGTTAGATATAGTCATAGACCAACATGGGATGTATTCATTTCTAGTATGGAAGAAGCTATTGAAGATGAGGATTACAGTTTGATAACTGAACATCTAGAAGATATTGATTATTTATTTGACATCAACTATGATGATGAATCTTATTTGACTTTTGATCATACGCACATCGCTGAATTGTATCCAGATGCTAAGTTGAAAGACTTAGATGAGGTTGCAAAGGTATACGCTAAAGAATTAGGAATTAAAAATGTAGAGGAAATTGAATGGATTGAATGGGGTTATTTTAGTTAGATAAAGTTAAATAAAACACGCATATTAATGAAATAATAGGAGGAATATATTTATGACATTAACAAAACAACATTTAGTAAACACTTTTGAAGGTGCACGTAATAACAATTCGCCATATGTATTTGTTGGTATTGAAGCAGAAGGAATTAAAGAGGTGATTTCTATTCCATCAGTTTCATTTGATGCAAAAGAACAATTTTACAATAACGCTTATTCAAACAAATTAGTACATGTAATGAATAGTAAAGTAAAAATTATAGGTTTAACTCATGGTTATCCAGAAGCGCTTACTGATTTAGTCTAAGAAATTACTGAAAGAAGTTGATTGAAATGATCACTAAAGAAATTATGATCCAAAAAATAATAGACTATAATTTTCAAGATGACAATTTTACTTTAGAAGGAGTTATTAGATTCTTGCCAAGAAGACTGGATAAGTATGGGCATTTGTATGGTTGGAATGATGATGAAGTTCAACAAAGGTTTTTCTTGTACATTTTAAATATTAGAGGATTTAAACATCATTTAGAAAACAAAATTAAATAAAATCACACTATTATAGAAAAGGATGAAGATAATGTTAAATTTCGTAAATACACATATAGTAGAAAAAGGTTGTCCAATCACAGTAGGAGTTTATTATATTAATTTCGAAAAAGCTGTTAATTTGATCGATAAGTTAAAGATTCATGAAAATGTCTTAAGTGAACGTAGATATAAAAATCAATGTGAGATTGTTGTAGAGAAGGATGGATATGAAGTGAGATTAATTGCATTACCTATGTCTGATTCTGCTAGAGGTCACAAAGTTCATTACTCGTTTATTGATAAACAATTGTTTGGTGAGAACAACAGAATTGAACTTTTCATGAATCTAATTATGCCGTCAACGGTTGACTACAATATGAAAAATGAATATAAATCAGAAGAATTCTATGAGCCGAGGTTTTTACTGTATTAGATAAAAGATTAGTATTATCAAATACATAAATGGAGTTGAGTCTTATGCAAGATGGGAAAACATTAACCGAACAAACTGTATGGGAACATTATAAAAAGGTAGAAGCCGAAAACTTTCACCTTAAAAAACAACTCGTAAATAAGAATAGACAGATTAAACAACTTAAACGTGTGATCAGTACATTGAAAGCTAAGTATGAAAAGCTTACTGAAAATCGTAAACCAAAGTATAAGAATACAATTAGAAGAAAGTAGGATGATTAAATATTGTTGTCAGTTACATTATTAGTTTTAATTATTGCTTATGAGATTTTTAGAGCATTCAAGTTAGATGAGTTTAAGTTAGTTCTAAATACGATAAAAAGCCTTAAAGGAAAAGAGAGGCATAGTCCAGAAATGGTTCAAGCGGGGCAACTATTTCTTAATAATAAAAGATTCATCACTTACATCTTGTTTGAATATGGATATCTAGTTGTAGTAGGTATTTTATTCTTTACACAGTATTGGCTAATTGCTTTACTTATCACACTTCAAAGTTTGATTTTATATCTTATTAACAAAAAGAAGAATGAATATATTACATATGAAGATTCAGCAATTACGATATTAATTATTGTATTAGGCTTATTGTTGATTTAATTAAAATGACAATATTATAGAAAGAGGTTGATTATATGTACTACTACAGTATATCTAGTGGAGAGTATGATGATTATCATCAAGTAATATTGATGCATGAAAAACATTATCCTAACATCAAACTTGCAGGAATGCATAATCAAATAGTTGGTGAAGATAATGCTCTTATGGACAAAGATGATATTGTGAAAGGTATGATTGATAAATTTGGATTTAAAAAGGTTGAAATAATCTCCGAAATAGTAACAGGGTATGTGACTGGTGAGCAAATTAATCTATTAGAAGTTGACAATGAAGAAGACTGCATAATAGTTTAAATAATATTTTGATTTTATAAAATAAAATACATAAAAAATAGAAAAGAGGAATTTGTCATGTTGAATAAAAAAGAATTAGTTAAAGATTTAGTTGCGGTTAGTGGGTACTATGAAGATCAAATGAATCTAACAGAAAATGATGAAGAAAAGGCTAATTATAGAGGTACTGTATCAATTCTAAATACTGTAATTGGAGAAATTGAAAAAGGTGTTTACGATTGTAAATAAACAAATGCAAAAGAATGGATGATAATGCAATGACAGTAAACGAATTGCTTAAAGTAACAGATGAAGAACAATATGTTTGGATAGTAGTCGATACTACAGTAGAATTTGATGGTTATGTTCACGAGATAGATAAAGATAAGTATGGGGATAAAATAGTAAATAGTATTTCGTTTGGTGGTACTGACATTATGGCTATTGTAATTAAGTAGTTAATAACTCTAAGTCAATAAAATAATAAAAAGGATAACTGTACAGTAAGAAGTGGTAGCTACCCTCCTGACGAGGAGGCAATGAAAGATTGTGTAATACATATGTAAGACCTGAGTTTGATACAACAATTGAATTGAAAGATAATGCAATGTTGAAAGTTAGACCTGAATTGTTTGATGAATGGGATTTCGAGAAGAATGATAAGTTAGGTTTAGAAGTTTATAAAGCAACTAAAGGTAGTAATAAAAAGGCTTGGTGGGTATGTAGAGATAATAAAGAACATAAATGGGATGCTATGATTAACAGTAGAACAAAGGGAACTGGTTGTTCGTATTGCAGAGGATTAAAAGTTAACAATACAAATTCATTAACTTCTCTAAATCCAGAATTAGCAAAAGAATGGCATCCAACTAAGAATGGAGATTTGACTCCTCACGATGTGACTTGTGGTAGTCACACTAGAGTATGGTGGAAATGTAGAACACATGAAAATCATGAATGGGAAGCTACGATTAACAGTAGAACAAATATGAATACATCTTGTCCTTATTGCTCAGGTCAAAAAGTATTGAAGGGTTTTAATGATATGTGGACTACAAATCCTGAGTTAGCTAAATTATTGTTGATTCCTGAAGACGGTTATAAATATATGCAGAATAGTGGACAAAAAGTAGACTGGAAGTGTCCTGATTGTGATGAGATTATTAAGAATAAAACGATAAGCATGATAATGAAAAATGGATTATCTTGTCATAAATGTTCGGATGGAGTTTCATATCCTGAAAAAGTAATGTATTGCTTATTGAAAAACTTAAATGTCAAATTTAAGTATGAAAAAACATTTACGTGGTCACAAGCTAAAAGATACGATTTCTATATTTCATCTCATGATATGATTATTGAAATGCATGGAATTCAACATTATGTACAAACCAATAGAAAACGTGCAAGATCACTACAAGAAGAACAAGAGAATGATAGGTTGAAAGAACAATTAGCTAAAGATAATGGTATTGATCATTATATTGTTATTGATGCTAGATATAGTGAGTTTGAGTATATAAGAAATTCTATAAAAAATAGTAAACTAAATGATATGCTTGATTTGAACAAAGTTAATTGGGAAGAAATACATAAGAATTTGATAAAATCATTAATCATTCAAGTATGCGATGAATGGAACAAAGGAGTAAAAAACATAAGCAATCTCTGTGAAAAATTTAGTTTAAGTAGAGGTACAATTAATAATTATTTAAAGAAAGGTGCAAAAGCTAATATTTGTGAATATAGCAAAGATATTAGCATTAGAACAAGAAATAAAATAAATGCAACGAAAAGAAATAAATCAGTAGTTCAAATTAGCTTAAACTCCACTTATATTACCAGTTGGAGTTCTGTGAGTGAAGCGTTTAATCATCTAGGTAAAGAAACTGGCTCTAGTATTTCTGCTTGTTGTAAAGGTAAGCTTAAATCGGCTTATGGTTTTAAATGGATGTACAAAGAAGATTACGAGAAATACATAGAAGATCAAAAGCAATTAGCGTAATTCATATGATAAAGACATAGTTTTAAAATACTTAGTTAATAAGAATCGGGATCATGAGAAGTACATAGTAGAAAATAAATGATTAAATACATAAAATTAGAAAAGAGGAATATAATTATGGAAATTAAATCAAATGTATGTGGTACAGTTATTTCAATCAAGGATGGTATTAAAATTTTAAGCGAAGACGGTAATGTTCACTATTATGGTAAATTGAAACAAATGAAATATATCAAATTAGGAAAACATGTAATTGTAGGTATGATTATAGGCGAGACGGAAGAAAAATCATTACATTATGAAGTTTATAAGTATAAAGAACAAATTGCTCCACATGATCAAGAAGTGTTAACTACAGAGAAATTCGAAGTTAATGCATATCCTAATCATGTTGTTTTGAACATTATCGATAAGTATAAATTGAAGATAACACCGACAATTAACATTGAGAGTATTATTGTTGATTATGTAAGAATTTCTACTAGCAAAAAATCAATTACAGGCATATGCTTGTTAGGAAATTATGTAAATAATGATAATACATATACGACATTTTTAAATTTAGACGACTTTAACTTCAATGAAGTAGCGCAATTATTAGCTACAATGATCAATCTATATAAACCGAAAGAGATCAAATTGGATACTCGTGGAATGGGTATTGGAGTAAAAGAAGCATTAGAGATTGAATTGAAGAAGTTAAATATTACATATAACGATAATGGATTGCTTGAATATGATCGCAAAGAATTAGAGGTTAAAGATAGTAATGAATCAGAATGTGTATTAAGTACTAAAGTAAATGGAGATAAGATGTATTTTGTAACGGCATCAAGCATAGTGAATCCTTTAATTAAAAGAAAAGTTATGTCTAGTATTGAAACAATGCTGAATAGTGACAGCAAGGTGGTAATGATTACTGAATGGTTTGAATTGAAGGTAATGGAACGTGGCAGTCTACTTCATGTTAAAAGCTATAATAATACTCCTTCAAAAATTAAAAAAGAAGTGCTGTCTAAGATTAACTATGCAATTAAAAATGGACACAATTTAATTATGATTCCAGACTTATTTGAGGTAAAGTACTTAGACATTTAATTAATATTTCGCTTTTATTAAACACTTGAACCATTGGTACATAAGGCTTTGTAGGTTATGAATTTAGTAAATATGCTGAAATTGATCAAAACTAAGGTAATTGCTGCATATTCTTAAAAAGTGACTTATGAGCCTTACTGCCACAAGGGATTGAGAGGTTAAATTTGAAATATGACTTTCAATAAAAACCATATATTATTTAAGAATATATAACGAGGAGTGATTATATGACAATAATGAATGTTTTAACTGCTGATGATATGTCATATGTGAAAGTGGAAATCAGAAACGTTTCATTAAAATATTATACATACTATGAGAATGTAGTGAAGAATTTATATGAACGCTTCAAGTCTGATTCGCCATGTAAAATAATATTTGGCAGCGAAAATGCATATACTCAAGAATTTAAAGAGTTACTGCATACTAATGGATTTGAATTGAATGAAGATGGAACAGTTTTAACTATTCAAGAGAACGGAATTTGTTATAACTCAATTGAACACGCTATAGAGGCAATTAGACAACAACCATATAACATAACGGTCAAATCGGGATATGATGAAAATAAACTGATCGAAGTGTTACTAAGTAACGGTTACATAATTTCTACAACTAATAATTCAGATAAAACTGATGTGTTAATCTATGGAAATATAAATGATTGACAAATAACAATTTAGTAGATTATGATATTTAATATAATAAAATACATAACGAAAGGTAGGGAGTTTATTTCTGCAAGAGAAGCGCACAATTCAATATTGTCATTAGAGCTTCAAATGAGACAAGTTTTGTAGAGAATAAGCGAACAAATGAATAAACCCACTAAATCTTTAAAAGTACCAACTATTATCACATGTGCATTAGCATTGGCTTGGTTTGTATCACATGCCATAGAAGATGATAATAAAGATGGTATGGAGAAATCCTCGGACATCATTAAACGTATGGACGATATTAAAAAGAACTCAATCTCATATCAAGTTGAGTCTTTCCAGATAGAATATGAACGTTTAAAAGAAGAGGAAAGAAAAAGATTGGAGGAGTTGGAACGTCAACGCTTAGAGGAATTAGAAAAAGAACGACAAGCTAAACTTGAACAAGAGAGATTAGCTAAGATCGAAAGAGAAAGAAAGTTAGCTGAAGCGAAGAGAATTGAAGAAGCTAAAAAAGTAAAACAGGTTAGATTGGTAAATGAAAAGAAAAAACAGCTAGTACAGAATGTTAGTAATTCAAATAAACAAGTCGATACTAGTACTCAATCAGGGTGGATTAATGCTGAATTCACAGCTTACACTGCATATTGCCCAGAGGGTTGTACAGGAACGTCTGCTAGTGGCGTATTCTTAGGTAATTCAGAGTATTATCAAGGATACCGTGTTGTTGCTTCTTATAATGGATTACCTTTATACACTCTATTAGAGTTAAAATACCCTAATGGTACAACAGAAAAAGCAGTAATCTTGGACAGAGGCGGAGCAATATCTCACGCAGGAATTTTAGATGTACTAGTTTCTAGTGAATCTAAAGCAAAGAAATTTGGAAGAATCATTGGTCAATATAGAGTTATTGGAAGTTTAAAATAAAATAATACATAAATATTGAGTGGGGATTGATAATTTCTTTCTCTGCTCAATTTAAAAGAAGGTGATTAATTATGACATTTAGAAATAAAGTAAAGTGGATTAATAGAATTAGAAAGTTAAAATCGAAAATTAGAGATACGATCTTCAAAAAGCCATTTTATAAATACCTATATAACCATATTAAAGATGAATTTACTTATAACAATAAAACAGCAATTAGATATTACATGAATGTTAATACTTTAAGAGACGAGTCATTTAAATATGAGTTAGAACTTTATCATAAGATATACTGTAGTGTATTTGATAATCGATATCTTGAATGGCTATTTATGTACACTAAAGATTATGTAGGTGCTAAAATTAAGAAGTATTCAGATTTACAATTCGTTTATGGTGAAGATGAATATGGTCTTTACTTTGAAGTAAGTTATATAGATGGATATTAAAATTAATTAATAAAATACATAAAATAAGTATTGAAATAAAAATGTTTGATGTTATAATAAGATTATAAATAAGTAAAGGAGATGAGATGATGAACATCAGCGATTCAGCACTTGAGTTTTACGGTTATAAATTTATCAATGACAAGGTTCGAGAAAACGAAGGTATTACATTTGAATATTACCTTAAACGAGAGTTAGGTGATTGAATTGGAAGACATCAAACAATTTGAAAAAGACTTAACGTTTGTAGGGAACTTTTTAGAAAAGCTGCCTAGAGAAGTAGCAAGCTTATCTAAAGTAATTAGTTGTAAGGACAGAGAACAAGAAGACTTGTTGCATCATATCGAATTTGTTAAATTGCCTGCAAATCAAGGATATACAGCATATAGAAGATTACACATCATTAGAAACGAACGTAGACAGGCTAAAAATTTATATGAAGTTGTAAAATTGGCAAATGATTTAACAAAAGATAAATTGTCAGTCTCAACATTAAGTACTGCTCTAGGCGAAGTAAGAAAGATAATTAACAACAGCTCAAATAAAAAGTATAAGCCTAGAGAATTAAGCGATTTAAATTACGGAAACAATAATACATATTAAAATACATAAGATTGTGGTGGTAATTATAAATTATATTGTGATTGGTACAGATTGTAGTGGTAAGACAAGTTTAGTGGAAATGTTATCTGACATTACCGAATTTAAAGTTGAGAAGGGATCAAGTTTTCAGCATTCACAATGTACTCAAGATGAACTATTTGAAAAGTTTTTAGAGTTTACTAAGATGGATAGTGTAGTATTTGACAGATTTACTTATTGTAATGAAGTATATGCACCGATGTATGATGACTTTGCAATGTTATCTGATGATCAACGTAGATTTATTGAACAAGAAATGAAGAATAAAGCAATTGTCATTTACTTATATGCAGATGACGAAGTATTAGAACAGCGTTATAACTCTCGTGGTGATGATTATGTTTCATTAGAAAAGTTGAAGTATGCTAAGAAGAAATATGAAGAAGCTATACATAAAATTGAACATTTAGAAGTAGTTAAATTTAATACAGGAAAGATGACAACAAAAGAAATTGTGGAACAGATACTACTTAGTTATTAATATAATAAATACATAAATAATATATATGTGAATAGAAAGAGGATGGTATTTTGAAAAATAAGTTAACATTAATTAAGCGTTCAACACCAACATGTCCTGCGTGTGAGACAATGCAGTTCATATTAATAGAAGAGGGAGTTCCATTCGATACAATAGACATTGCTAAAGATGATGATGCAATTGAGAAATATGATTTATCAAGCGTACCAGTAATCCTAATAGACAGTGATGAAGGACAAGTAAAACTAAATGGAATTCAGCCGATTGAAGTTATCAAAGAACTCCTTGAAGAATAACAAATTCATTTAAAGTGATTCAATAAGATGCATAAACAAGGAGGAAATAATTTGACATTATCTAAAACAATTAGGAAGAGAGATAATTCAATCGTAGAATTTAAACTAGAAAAGGTTGCTAGTGCCATTAGTAAAGCAGGAAGGGAGACTGGAGAGTTCAATGATGAAGTATCAGCAACTCTTGCACAAGAAGTATTATATTTATTAAATGGATCAAATGATGATTTGTCAGTTGAGAAAGTACAAGATACTGTAGAAATGGTTCTCCTTAACTCCAAGTACAAGGTAACTGCTAAGGCGTACATTCTTTATCGAGAAAAGCGTTCACAAGAACGAAAGCCTGATATTTTTAAGTCTCGTATTAATTTAAAACCTTATGAATATCCAAGTTTGGTTGAATACAAAGAAGCTATTCAACACTCATATTGGTTACATACTGAATTCAACTATACATCAGATATTCATGATTATAAGGTTAATATTAGCGACAAAGAACGTAATGCGATTAAGAATGCAATGTTAGCTATTTCACAGGTAGAAGTTGCAGTTAAAAACTTTTGGGGAGATTTGCATAACCGTATACCTAAACCTGAAGTAGGAGCTGTGGGAGCAGTATTTGGTGAGTCAGAAGTAAGACATAGCGATGCTTATTCACATCTACTTGAGATATTAGGTTTAAACAATGAATTTGAACAAATTCAAGATATTCCTGCGTTAGCAAATCGAGTAAATAGTTTGACTCGAGCAGTTAAGTATACTAAATCAGAAAATAATAAAGATTTTACATTGTCTCTTATTTTATTCTCACTATTTATTGAACATGTGTCACTATTCTCGCAATTTTTAATTATCATGTCATTTAATAAGCACAAGAATATTTTTAAAGGCATCTCTAATGCAATCGAAGCAACGTCTAAAGAAGAGCAATTACATGGATTATTTGGAATTGAGTTAGTAGACATTATTCGAAATGAAAATCCAGAATGGTTTGATGAAGAAATGTCAAATAAAGTTTATGACGCATGTAAGAAAACATTTGAATCAGAGGTTGAGGTAATAGATTGGATTTATGAAGATGGAGATTTAGACTTCCTACCTAAAAATGTGGTTAAAGAATTCATTAAGAATAGATTGAATAATTCGTTGAAAAGTACTGGGTTTGAACCATTATTTGAGGTAGATGAAAATTTAGTAGAGCAAACTGATTGGTTTGATGATGAGATCATTACTACGAAACATGTAGACTTCTTTGCTAAACGTTCAGTAAATTATACAAAGAGAACTAAGAGTTATACTGCTGAAGATATATTCTAAGAGTATTAACCTTGGTATTTTATAAAAACAACCATAAAAACTTAATTAAGGGAGTCTATTATGTATGGCATTTGAATGGTTAAATGAAAATAGTGTTAATTTTTTAAAGGGTGGATATTTACAAGAAGGAGTCAGTCCAGAACAACGATTAAAGGAAATTTCAGATTATGCTGAGAAAATTTTAGGGATTGATGGTTTTTCTAATAAATTCTATATATATCTAAGTAAAGGTTATTATTCACTATCCTCTCCAGTTTGGTCTAATTTTGGAACTAATAAAGGATTAAGTATTAGTTGTTTCGGTAGTAATATCGATGATAATATGGCTAATATTCTATTTACTCATGGCGAAGTTGGGATGATGAGTAAATTTGGCGGAGGTACTTCTGGATATTTCGGAAATTTACGACATCGAGGTGCTCCAATTTCTAACAATGGAAACTCTTCTGGTGCAGTTCATTTTATGAATATGTTTGAAACCTTAATCGACGTTGCTAGTCAAGGAAATGTGCGTAGAGGAGCATTTTCTCCGTATTTACCTATAGATCATCCAGATATTGAGGAATTCTTACAAATTGGTACAGAAGGTAATGCTATTCAAAAGATGACTCATGGAGTAACAGTTACTGATAAATGGATGAAAGAAATGATTGATGGGGATACCAAGAAACGTTCTGTCTGGGCAAAAGTGATTCAGAGTCGAGTAGAAGTTGGTTATCCATATATCTTCTTCACTGATACAGTAAATAATAATACTGTAGATGTATATAAAGATAAGAATTTAAAAATCAATCACAGTAATCTTTGTTCTGAAATTACTTTACCTAATAATGATATTTGGTCATTTGTATGTTGTTTATCTTCTATGAATCTTTTACATTTTGATGAATGGAAAGATACTGATGCTGTGGAAACTATGGTTTATTTCTTAGATGCAGTGATTTCTGAATTCATTAGTGATTTAGAGGATATGCGAGATTCCGATAGTGCTGAAAAAAGAAATGCATTCTTATATATGGAAAGAGCCTACAACTTCGCTAAAGACCATCGAGCATTAGGATTAGGAGATTTAGGATGGCATTCTTACTTACAGTCTAAAATGATTCCATTTGAAAGCGTAGAAGCTTCTAAATTGAATGTTCGCATTACTAGATTTATCCAAAAGAAAGCATTGAAAGCATCTAAAGAATTAGCTAATTTATTTGGAGAACCTGAACTATTGAAAGGTTATGGAAGACGGAATAGTACATTACTAGCAATAGCTCCTACGACAAGTTCTGCATTTATTCTAGGTCAAGTATCGCAAAGTATAGAACCTATTTGGAGTAATATTTATGTGAAAGATGTTGCTAAAGCAAAAGTAACTATTCGTAATCCATATCTTAAAGAAGTATTAAATTCTTATGGTAAGGATGATAGAGAAACTTGGAATAGTATTAGAAGTAATGATGGTTCAGTTCAACACTTGAACTTCTTATCAGACCATGAAAAAGATGTATTTAAGACTTTTGCAGAAATTGACCAATATGTAGTTTTAGAACAAGCGTCAATGCGTCAGCAATTTATTGACCAAAGTCAATCATTAAATATTATGGTTAATCCTACTATGTCGGCAAAAGAAATTAATGAGTTACATATTTTTGCTTGGAAAAACAAGATTAAAACTCTTTACTATCAACATAGTACAAATGCATCTCAACAATTTAGTAAGGATAAACTCTGCGTTGTTTGTGAAGCATAGTTTGATAAAATATTACATAAACAAAGATAATACAAAAAAAGGGGAAATATTTAATTATGGCAAACACATTCACAAATAAATTACAAACTATTGTTGAGGATTTTCAAATCACATTTGGGCATCCTGCCGAAACAGTTCCGACATTGCCCACATTAGAGCGATTCACTAATCGAAAAGGTTGGGGATCAATTGAGGAGGCTGTTGAGCAATTATACTCAATCTCTAATACTCAAGAGGAATTCGTTAAAGCAGTAGATAAGTTACATACTTACCTAGATAAAGCTAAAGAGAAGCAACTACAGAAACCTTTAATCACTAATAAGACTGATAAAATTGTAGCATTAGCCGATGGCTTAGGTGATGAATTATGGTTCTTACTTGGTGACTGCGTGGAAGCAGGTATTGATATTCAACCTGTAATCGAAATAATTAAAGCTAGTAACGATTCTAAGTTGTTCGTAGATGATAATGGTAATAAGTATGCTAAACAAGATGAGAATGGCAAGATCATGAAATCAGAATTCTTCTTTGCTCCAGAGGAACGCATTAAGGAAGAAATTCAGCGTCAAATTAATAACAGTTTAACTAAGTAATAAATCAGTATTATAATTATGATAATTTAAATGAATTAGTGGTATTAATATCATTTTAGTATCACTAATTTTTCAATAAAACATGGATATTATTTAAAATTTATATAAGAATAGGAGAACGATTAATTATGAGTGAAAAAGCTTGGGAGTTTTAGTTAGTTCATTTTCTAATGCAACAACAAATGAGATTTTAGAGAGAATGGAATTAGTGAATGTGGTCACATCGACATTGAATCTAGATCCTATAGTTGCTTTAGAGTTAATTAAAGATTGGACTGATAACGGTAAACAGGAAATTAAATAATAAAATACATAAAAAGTTGATATTTCAAAAATGAATGCTATAATGAAAATAGTTAATTAAATACATAAATACTTATGGCGGTTGAATGGATATCTACCGCCATAAGTAATAATATACTGAGCCAATTTTAGTGGCTTTAAATCGAGAAGCAAAAACACTCGATAACCTCTGTGACAAGTCCAATACATAATTTGAAGCTTTACAAGTAACATATTTTACAGAGGACTAAAAGAGTTCTGTTAGCACATCATTCTCTCAATCAGTTTTACAAGTAACATAATTATAAAAAAAATTCTATTATAAAATACCAGGCTAATTTTACTAGCCTTAAATCGAATTAGTGTCTAGGAGTAACATACATAACGAAATAATAGATATAAATAAGATACACTCGATAATCTACTGTAAATAATTTTTATATTTTTCTACTATTAAATTTTACAGAGAAGTAAAAGTTCCAGTTTTGTTTAACGTCCTGTTAATAGGCTTTACTACTATTAAATTTAAAGGATGTGATTAATTTGAATGTAACCATCAACTAAATAAACTCTCTGCGTTGATTTTAGCAACGTTAAACCGAGAACAAAACCAATATACATAGCTGTAACGAGAAATTAATTAGTGATTAAATCACTCTCGGTAAAGTCTGTAACGCTATATGCGACATTTAAGGTTTTGTAAATGTAAATTTCTACAGACTACTAAAAGTTTTGTGTGTTATTTGATTTTAATAATTACAGTTTTGTAAGTCTAAAATAATAAAAAAGGGAGAAAAAACACTTATGGTAACAAAAGTATTAAAAATTGAGGTTAAGAAGCCTTTGAATTTAGAGAAACCAGTATTTTATCAAGCAATGAGAGACGTACAATACCAATGTTGGAAATTAGCCAACAAGGGTATTCGTATGAGATGGGATTATCAAGGATTTGACTTTGCATATAAGGAACGCTTTGGTGATTACTATTTAAAGCAAAATAAAAAATTGCCGAACGGATATAAGACAATTAATTATGATATTCTGAATGAATTAAAAGAAGATGCTAGTGCATTAGCAGGTAACTGTAAAGATGCGATGATTCGTATGATTGATCAAAAGTGGAAAAATGATTTAAAGGATATTTTGTGCGGTAACAAATCAATTCCATCATTTAATCGCACACTTCCAATTGAATTACATAATAAGCAGTTCATGGACAGTAAGAAGAATGTGCGTATTTATAAAGAAGGTAAGCTATACTCTACAATAATTAATATGGTAAATAAAGAATATGCAAAGGAATTAGGATTGTCAGACGGTAATTTTCACCTAGAATTAATTGTGAAAGACCACTATCAGAAGGTAATTGTAGATGGAGTAATTAATGGCGAATATAAATTATCCATGTCTAAGATGCAATACGATGATAAGAAAAAGAAATGGTTTTTATTACTTACATATAGTTTTGAGGCACAAAAGAAAGAACTAGATAGCAATAGAATTTTAGGGATTGACTTAGGTATTAATATTCCTGCAATGTTAGCTATCTCTGATAGTACACATTATAGACAAGCAATTGGTAATGCAGAAGAAATTAAGATGTTCGAGAAACAAGTAATGCAACGTAAGAATCGTTTACAAAAATCGCGTGTATGGGCAGGAGATGGTTCTGTAGGACATGGTAGAAAAACAAGATTAAAACCCTTAGAGAAAATTGGAAATAAAATTTCTAATTACAAGAAGACTAAAAATCATTGTTGGAGTCGTGAAATAGTGAATATTGCTTTGCGTGAACAATGTGGCGTAATTCAGATGGAAGACTTATCGGGTATTGCTGAAAATGAAACATTCCTTAAAACTTGGACATACTTCCAACTTCAAACAATGATCGAAAATAAAGCTTCTGAGCATGGAATTAAAGTGGTTAAAATTGAACCTGCTCATACGTCTGCTCGCTGTAATAAATGCGGTCATATACATATGAAGCATAATAAGAATGAATGGCGACCATCACAAGAAGAGTTTAAATGTCAAAATTGCAATTACAAGGTGAATGCGGATGTAAATGCGGCTCGTAATATCGCTATGAAAGATATCGATAAGATTATTAAGAAGCAATTAGAGTTGCAAAAGAAATCAAGTCAACACGCAATGAAATACATAGCAGAGTAATAAAATTCACGTAGAAATACGTTTAATATATAATTACATAAAATAATAAATAACAAAAGGAGAATCTGTGTATGAGTAATATTAAAAATAAAGAATCTCAGATACATAAAGAGCTGTTTTTAGAGCGATTAGGATTTAGTAGAGACTCAGAATTGCGATATGTGAAGATTTCTGAAGATGGTAAATGGGTAAAAGTTGGAGTTAAGGTTATTCAGGAAGATAAGGTCATTTAATAAAATTAAGATATTATAAAAGCATGGGATGGTCAAATGTTAAAGTTAAAAGACATTGAAGTTGGAAGTTTTATTAAGGTAAATGATTTTAAGGCATTGGGAACTAAAGCGTTATTATTCGCTAATTCACCATATAAAGAAAAGTATGAAGTATACGGTGTTTATGTAGGAGAGGGCGAAGATGATGTGAGCGCATTAAGTGTGATTCTAGAAACAAAAGAAGATGGTAATCACTTATGTGGGATTATTTTCGAGCAGGATTTACATGTAATTGAATTAGTTAAATAAAAAATACATAATCAAGGGAGAATGATTTTATGAAAAATAATATCAATACTGAAATGTTTGTGGCTTATGATTCAGAAGGCAATGAAACAATTAGAATTGATGAATATGGTAATGCAAGCTTTAAAGGTCATATCACATGTGAAAAGGAGACTAACTAAGATGATTAAATCACGTAAAGAACGCAAATTAGAAGCTAAACAAAACGGAGTACCATTTGTACCTCAGTATAATGGAAATGGTGTAATTTCTGCTGAAGATTTCTATGGAAAAGGTAATGAGCGATTTAATAATAAGTTTGTACAGTTTCATAAGCCATTAGAAACACCACATGAATCATCAGAAGAAGCTTTGATTGAGGATAATGAGGTTGAAGCTTTATCGGACGACATTTTAATTACAACAGAACGAACTAATGATGAAATGATCGAAGCAGAGTTAATAGTGGAAACTCCTAAAAAGAAGAAAAAGAAAGGTAAATTTAAAAAAGCACTTAAGAAGCTTTTTAATAAATAAAATACATAACTTTATATGAGGGTGGATTAATTTCTACTCTCATTACTTTTATACATAAAGGAGTAAATTTTGATATGAGTCAATTAAATAAGATGGAAAAGTATTTATTAGAGAATTTATCTAGATTAGCCAAAGAAGGAACGATTGATGAAAATCCAAGACCTAAATACGAAGATGGCAGTCCTGCTCATACAATTTTTATTAACGGAGTATATGAAACGTATGATATTGCCAATGGAGAATTTCCAATCACAGAGACTAGAGAAATTTCTATAGAGAAAGCAATTCAGGAAATTAGAGTATTTACTCAGCTACAATCAAGTAAAATTAAGGATTTTGAAGCCTATGGTGTTAAGTGGTGGAAACCGTGGTCAGTAGGTGATGGTGATACTATAGGACAGAGATATGGTGCAACTATAAAAAAGTACGATTTGATGAATAAGCTATTGGATGGTTTAGTTGATGATCCGTTTAGTAGACGACATATATTAAACCTTTATCAGTACGCTGACTTTGAAGAAACAGAAGGTATTTATCCATGTTGTTACGAATCGATCTGGAGTGTTAGTAAAAGGACAAATGATGATTCATTATATTTAGATTGTACTATGGTACAGCGTTCAAGTGATGTGCTTGTGGCAGGAACAGGAATTAATCAAATGCAATACGTAGCATTACAAATGATGATAGCAACTCATTGTGGATATAAAGCGGGAAAGTTTAATCATCTTCGACAAAGTTATCATATTTATGATAAACACATTGAACAAGCAGAAGAAACAATTAAACGTATACATCAATTAAAACAACGTGAAGAGCAAACTAGTCCAAAGTTAATTTTAAACGTACCTAATAAGACTAATTTTTATGAAATCACAATTGACAATTTTGAATTAGTTGACTACAACCCAATTAAACCACAAATGAAATTTGAACTAGGAATCTAAAAAAAGAGTGAATGCCAATAAGACACTCACTCATGCGTGACATAGAAGTGAATCAGGAAAATTCGGTTTAGTCACATCTTGATTTTACTATCAAGTCACGTATTAAGTCAACGATAATAAGGAGGAGTACATGTCAATCAATATCATTACAGCAATTAACGAAACAAACTCTATAGGTAAGAATGGACATCTCTTATACAGGGCTAAGAAAGATCTACAACGTTTTAAGCAACTTACTCAAAATAATAGTGGACATCCTAATATCTGTTTAATGGGTAAACGGACATTTGAAGAATTACCAATGCCACTAGATAAGCGAGTAAACGTAGTTTTAACTTCAAATAAGAATTATAAAGCCCCTAAAGGAGTAATCGTTGAATCTTCGTTTGATAAAGTTTTAAACCATTATTTAAACTCGGGAAGCCAAGACAAGGATTTATGGATTTGCGGTGGACAAAAGTTATTTGAACAAGCGTTACCTTATGCAGATAAAGTTTACATTACATATATCCATGACAATAAAAAGGGAGATACTTTCTTTCCTTATGAAAAAGTAAAACGGCAATTTAAAATAATACATAAAGAAGAACATGAAGAGAATGGATTGGAATTTGAATTTATTGATTATGTAAGAAAGGATGATTCGAATAACTAGAGAGCAAGAGTTAACTCAAAATAGTTGTATAATTCAAAACGAAGAATTAAATGAACTTTTACATAACGCATTAGTTAAATATTTTAAATCATTACCAGAAGAGAGATTGCTGGAGATAGAATCTTATATGTCATGCGATTGATTACAATAATTAACACTGATGTTGTATTACGTCAGTGTTTTTTGTTATTATGTCTTTAAAGAATATTAATATTTTGGAGTGATGGATTTGAATCGTATCAGATGGTCTCAAGAAGAAAGTGATTTATTAAAAAAGGTTTATAAATACAAGACTGCTAATCAATTAGCTGAAATATTTCCTCAATATACAAATACACAAATATTAAGGAGAGCTAAAAAGTTAGGCTTGAAAAAAGATCCATTAGTTGCAAAAGAATCTCGTGAACAAAACAAAATAATTCAACGTCAAGACCTATGGACAGACGAAGAGCTTAAAATATTATCAAGTGTGTATCCTTATGAAGGAGCATATGGCGTTCAAGGTAAACTAGAAAAGGAAAGAAGTATACAATCAATAATTTCGCAAGCTAATAAGTATAAAATTTGTAGAATTAAAAAGGACTTATTCTGGAAGCAAAATTCTATAGAAATTAATGATGGTGATATTTTTTCTGTAAAATTTATTTACAAAGGACAATAGGTGATTGAAATATGAAGGATTTAAAAGATATAAAAAACGTAGCAATTTATCTTAGACGCTCTAGGGGAGAAGAGAGTGAAGACCTAATAAAACATGAACGTAGCTCGATTCAAATATGTGAAAAATATGGGTGGAGTTATACAATTTATAAGGAAATTGGTTCTGGTGATTCCATAGAAGCAAGACCAATAATGTGTGAATTATTAGATGATATTGGAGTAGGAATGTATGATGCTGTTGTTGTAACGTATTATGACAGACTTGGTAGAGGTAGTGGTACAGATCAAGATATAATTACAAATGTGTTTCTAAATAGCAATACATTGATCATAGAAACTACACCTTTCACAATATATAATATGGAAGATGAAGCTTCAGAAGAAATGTTAGCTTTTAAGCAATTTATGGCAAGAAGAGATTACAAAAACATCAATAAAAAGTTGACTCACGGTAGAAAAATGGCAGTGGAAATGGGTAGATGGGTGTTTTCATCTCCTCCTTATGGATATGATTATAATCGAAAAACTAAAAAACTTGAAATAAATGATGAGCAAGCTAAAGTTCTAAGAATGATTTATGAAATGTACCTTGATGAAAATATGTCTAGTAATGATATAGCTTGGTCATTAAATAAACAAAAAATTGCTTCTCCCAAAAATACCCTTTGGACAGGTGCAACAATATTACAACAATTGAAAGCTGAAGTTACTCTTGGACATATCATATACAACAAGACTAAAGGTAATAGGAAGTCAAAGTCTGCTGTAAAAAAGAAATTTGAATACGTGCCTAAAAGTGAGTGGAAAACAGTTTATAATGCTCATCCTGCAATAAAAACTCAAGAAGAACATGATAAAATTTTAGAAGCAATTAAGAATAATAACACTCATACTAGAAAGAACAACATTAATATATTATCTGGAGTGGTTAAATGTTACAACTGTAATTCCACATTAACAATAAGAAAATCGAGTCATGATGGGAGAGATGAAATTTCAAACTGTTCTAAATGTAAAGAGTGTAAAGGCGGTAGATCAGAGTTAGTAATGGATTCAATTTATAAATCAGCAGAAGCATTAAAAGTAACTCTAAATGATATAAAAAACGACCATTTAAAAGATAAAGAAAAGGCAATATTGCTTAAAGAGATAGAAAAAATAGATGTTAAATTAGATATTCAATATAAAGCAATTGATAATATTGAACTATGGTTTGAGGAAGGTAGGTATTCTTCAGATAAGGCTAAATCAAAGATCAAAGAGAGAAAAGAAAAGATATATGAATTAGAAAATATAGTCAGAAAGAAAAGAGAGAAATTAGAATCATTTTCTAGTATGACTAATAATGACAGAATTAAAAGAATAGACGATTTTATTGAGTCCATGAAAAAAAGTAGCGATGAAAACGATAAAGCAAAACAGAATGCTTATATCAAAAATATTATATCCGAAATAGTTTGGAAACGAACAGAATGGGATGAAATTGAGGTAACAGTAAATTTTCTTTAAGGGGATAGACTGTAAAAATAGATACTGTGCGAAGATTGTAAATACGTAGTGAATTAAGAGACATATTGAGGAATTATGAGTAGTGTAATAAAACATTCAATGTGCTTGTTTTTGTAGTGTTAACAGCAAGGTGGACCTCGTCATTCATGACAACAAGTACACCTTTCTCACGAGCTTCTTCATCAACTGCTACACGAACGGCTTCTACTAAATTATAAATACCGTCTGCACCAAGTTCGTTTGAGGAGCGCATTGCACCTGTTAGGACAATAGGAATTGATAAATCAGTCGTTAACTCTAAAAAATAAGCTGTTTCTTCTAACGTATCAGTACCATGAGTAATAACAACGCCATCAATTTTCTCCTCTGCAACTTTTTCGATAATTAGATTACGTAATTTAAGCATTTCTTTTTGCGTAATATGTGGTGATGGGAGGTTAAAAGCCTCCATTTCAATAATTGTGGCAAGTGCATCAAGTTTACGGCTTTCCTTCATTAGAGGATTTTCCTTGTTTGGCATAACGGCACCTTCATCACTCATCGCCATAGAAATTGTGCCACCTGTATGAATTAATAAAATTGTTTTTTTCATAAAAAATATTTATCTCCTTTTAAAAAGTTTTTTATCATATCATGGTATAATAATAGCAGTTTATCTTCATGTAAAAGATATTTATTGTCGAAAACGGAAGCTTAATGTCTCATAAGTTTTCCACCTGAGATATACGGATATATTTTTTATGCAGGTGTCCAATATTAGGTAGATAAAGATAAACTTGGGATATGGAATTTTAATCCTTTGAAAACACCAAAGTAACCCAACATTATGTGCTGTCGCTTTGCTTACGCGCAAGAATAGATTTGTTGGTTTAATGTATTTGAAGGATGTCACGAATTTTAAAATCTTAACATAAATATGTCAAGGCGAAATTGATTTTTTGAAAGGAGCCGGCATCATGATCATTTTATTATCAGCTGCCATTGCTCCCGGTCTAGCGCTTTTTAGTTACTTTTATTTGCGCAATCAGATGGCAACGGAGCCAAGAAGAACCTTACTTCAAACGTTTTTGTATGGCGCATTTTTAACGTTCCCAATCTTGTTCTTACAATATGTACTAACAGAGGAAGGGGTCTTTCGTTATCTTTATCTACAAGATGTAGTTTTTTCTAGTGTAGTTGAAGAGTTTTTTAAATGGTTTGTGCTGTTGATCGCAATCTACAATCATGTAGAATTCGATGATCCTTATGATGGCATACTGTATGGTGCAAGTATATCTCTTGGTTTTGCCACGATAGAAAATGTGCTTTATTTATTTTCTTTCGGTTTGAATACTGCATTTATGCGTGCATTATTACCTGTATCGAGTCATGCTTTGTTCGGTGTTGTAATGGGCTATTATTATGGACGTGCCAAGTTTTCTAAGCTTGCAAAGACGAAAGAAATGATTGCTATGGCGCTTTGTGCACCGGTAGTATTACACATTTTATATAATACAATATTATCATTCAAAGGGTATTGGGTATATTTAATGATCCCTTTTATGCTATTTTTGTGGTGGTTTGGGCTACGGAAAGTCAAGCTCGCTCACTATCACCTAGTACAACATTTGCATATGCATAAAAAAATATAAAGCGTAGAAATCTAAAAAAGATTTCTGCGCTTTTCTTAATGTTTCTCACAATACCTCGCTTGTTTCGCTTTCACTGCGGGAACTTTGCTTTGCGACGAAAGCGCAGCGACAAGAGCACTCGAGCAGCCTGTCACTCCAATCAGCGATAGTTTTGCATTTCAAAAGCCAACGCTATTGCAATAGAACTGAATAGACTTATAAAGCGAATGCGAATGTTAAATCTGTTGTTACTGCAGTTTTTTTGTATGATAAAAGCATCATTGTTGCCGATTTGATTTTGCACAGATAAAACATTGTTGCAGATAATTCGCTTTTGCACAGCACACTTGTAGTTGCAGTAGCTACTTTTTCACTGCGTTTTCGCAAAGATAAACATTATTGTTGAAGTTTCATTTTAATACACATGCCCAGAAGATGTATGTTATGTGAAGTGGTTGATTGGAGTGGAGACTGGGCGACTCCTTGGGGATTAGCGTCACAGATGAGACCCTGCAGCGAAGCGAAGCGGCTCATCGGACGCCCCTAGGAAAGCGCCCAGTTGGAACGGAAATCAACCTCTCGTTTTGCTGAAGAACCATACTTTATTTAATACGACACCTTAATCTCATTGATACAATAGTTTTTCATTTTCTATTTTTTAAATGTATAAAATGAGTCGTTTGTTTCAAGCTATGAAAAAAGGAGTGATGATCATGCGTTTAGTAAGCATAGTTTTTGCTTTGATGTTGGGGATTAGTATTTTTGCTATTCCGCAAAATGACGCCATTGCATTTACCGAGCAACAGATTTCTCGTGGTGCTTATGGAGATGATGTAATTGAGCTACAGGCAAGGCTACAATACTTAGGATTTTATAAAAGTAAAATTGATGGCAAATTTGGCTATAACACATATTGGGCTTTACGAAATTTCCAAGAGAGATATGGTTTACCAGTAGATGGAATAGCCGGTGCAAAAACTAAAAAAACTTTATCAGGTTATTCGGATTACGATGAAGGATGGGTAAAAGCGCAATTAAATGCAGGCAATCAATTTACTTATTATGGTGGAACGCCACTTGAACAGCAAGTGAAAACAAACACTGGCGGCGGTGGTGGAGGTGGTAAAAGTAGTGGTAGTAGTAATAATAATGGGACTAAAACTCAAGTACCTCCAAAGTATACTGACAGAGATGTACAGTTAATGGCGAATGCGGTTTATGGTGAAGCTAGGGGAGAGCCCTATGAAGGTCAAGTGGCTGTAGCGGCTGTTATTTTAAATCGTTTGGAAAGTCCTGAATTCCCAAATACTATTTCGGGTATTATTTTCCAACCGCTCGCTTTTACTGCAGTGGCAGATGGGCAAATTTGGCTTGAACCAAATGAACGTGCAAAAGAAGCAGTTCTTGATGCTATGAATGGATGGGATCCTTCGGAAAATGCACTTTATTATTTTAATCCGAAAACAGCAACAAGTAAGTGGATTTGGTCACGACCTCAAATTAAACGAATTGGAGAACATATTTTCTGTTCATAAGAAAGGAGGAAAAAAATGAGAACTATGCTCGTTATACTCACTGCTGCAGTTATTGGTTTAGGGGCATATAGCATTAATATGCACGGCAAAAATGCAAGTTTACAACGTACTGTGCTAGCTCAGTACACGGATAATTTAACGGATGCATCCGAGAAATTATCTCATTTACAAAGAGCTGTTTCGCAATCTCTATTGTTTCGAGATGACAATGCCATTCACAATGAGTTAGATTCTGTTTGGCGACTAAGCTCTGACGTTCGATCTTCTATATCGAATATTCCTATCGGGCAGGAAGTGTCGAACGACTGGCTAAGCTACTTAGGGCGCCTAGGAGATGAGGCAAAGAAAACATCTAAAACTGGTGATTATAAAGCATGGCGAGAAAAAATGCCACAAGTCTCTACAAATTTACAGGCACTTTCAGATGAATGGTCATCTGCAACAGTAGATTTTTATAAAAACAACGGTAAGATGGATGTCTGGTTAAGACAAGTAGATACTAAGAACCCGAATACAACATTTGATAATGTACAAAAGACATTAAAGGATTACAGTGAAAAAGACTTCCCACTTACATTAAGCGAATCGGATTGGCAGAAAAAAATGGATCTTAAAGCATTACAAGATTCAGACATTACTGAAAAAGAAGCGTTGGAAAAAGTAAAACAATTATTCCCTATCATAAAAGACGCAACATTTACTGTGACGAAAAGCAGCGATACGGCACCATATCCGTTTTATCATATCCAATTCCACCAAGATATTCGTTTAGGATATGTCGATTTAACAGAAAAGGGTGGACATTTAATATCCTATTTAGTGGAACGTCCAGTAGATGAAGCAAGGCTATCACAAGATGAAATTATGAAAAAAGCTGAAGAATATGTAAAACGACTTGGAATGAATGATGTTGCATTTGTGGAATCTCGTGAAAACCATCAAGCATGGCATGTGACATTTGCGCGTGTTCACCCTGGCGACAACGCATTGATTTATGCAGATGGGGTGCAATTGAAACTGGCTAAGGATACAGGTGAGTTACTTGGTGCAAATGCGATGGAATATATTCAGGCAGAGACGATTAAACCTCAAACTGCAAAACCAATTGATTGGAAAACTTTCTTCGATGATGATGTGAAAGTACAAGAAGTAAAAAATATTTATACAGATAACGGCTCATTTGAACAACGTCTTTGTTATGAGGTAATTGCGGTCCGTGATAAAAACGCGCAAGAAACATTCCGAATTGTTATTGACGCTGAAAATCACAATGTTTTAAAAGTGGAATATTTAACATAATATGAGAAAAAACTACCAGTTTATATAGCCAAAATGGGCATCTCATGCGATAATAAATGTATATTTGTGTTCGGGGAGATGCTCATGGAAATAAAAATTGGTACACAATTAGAACTAGAACCAACTTATACAGAGCGTGTTGAAAAATTCCACTGTAAAGTTGTAGAACAAAAAGATAATATTATTTATATCGATTATCCAATAAATATTGCCACAAAGAAAACAGCTTTTTTAATAGATGGCTCTGAATTTAGAGCAACTTTTCACACGGAAGATAAACAATCATTTGCTTTTAATACTGAAGTAATTGGACGTAAGGCTGGTAATATACCTATGATTATGTTGCATTGTCCAAAGGCAGATGACTTTATCAAAATTCAACGTCGTGAATATGTACGTGTGGAAACGCCTGTGGATGTAGCGATACAGTTTAAGGATTACAAATATCAGCTAGTAACATCAGACATTAGCGCAGGTGGTTTGGCAGTAACCTTGAAAGGGGCAATTGCTTTCCAAGATGGTGATGAGGTTCAATTAACAATCGTTTTACCATATGCCAATGGGGATATAAAATACGTGGTCACAGATGCGACGGTTGTTCGTATATACGAAAAAGATGAGATGAAAATTGCAACTATTCAACTAACAGAAACGGATGATGTGGACCAACAGCATATTGTTCGTTTCTGCTTTGATCGCCAATTAGTGAATCGCCGTAAAGAAATAAATCCTTTTGATGCCTGATTTTTACAAAGCCGATTCTGGACGCAATTATGCCGTGGCATAATTGATTGGTTTTCCCAACTTCCATTGGTGAGTGGAAAATTCCATGAAATTTTGCAGGGAGTTTACACACCTTCAACTCGAGTAGTATTTTGATTTAAGAAAGCCCTCTGCTTAAAGAGGGCTTTTTTATGATACAATATGGTGTGTTAGAAAGTAGGGGGAAATATGAAGAAAAACATTCAAATTGCGATTGATGGACCGGCTGGTGCTGGGAAAAGCACAATTGCGAAAATTGTTGCAGAGGCACTTGGATTTACTTATATAGACACAGGTGCTATGTATCGTGCTGTGACGTATAAAGCAATGCAACAAAACATACATTTAAATGATGAAACAAAATTAGCAGAAATGCTAGCATCCAGCACAATTGACTTAAAGCCTTCTGCTGAAGGACAACTTGTCTTTTTAGACGGGAAGAACGTGTCGGCAGAAATTAGATCTAATGAGGTAACTTCATCTGTTTCACAAGTAGCGGCACACGCTAAAGTACGTGAACTATTAGTAGCGCAGCAACAAAAGCTTGCGGCTAAAGGTGGTGTTGTTATGGATGGTCGCGATATTGCTACGCATGTATTAAAAACTGCAGAACTAAAAATCTTTATGTCTGCAACTGTAGAAGAGAGAGCAAGACGTCGTTTTATGGACAATCAAAAACGAGGAATCGAATCTTCTATTGAAAAACTTCAAGAAGAAATTGCCCTGCGCGATAAAATGGATAGCGAGCGTGAAGCATCGCCACTAATTCAGGCAGAAGATGCCAAATTTTTAGATACGACAGCATTGTCAATTGATGAAGCAGCACAGGCCATTTTAAAATTAGCGCAAGAAAAAATGGTATAAATCCTAAAATTTCAGACATTTTTTGAATTTAAAGGATTTATTTTTGTCTTTATCTTCAATTTCGAATAAAATAGTAAGGGAAGATGCGAAGGAGGGTTACATATGTCTGAAGAAATGAACTATGCAGAACAAACGTTTAACGAAGGTGATATCGTCAAAGGTATTGCAGAGCAAGTTGATGAAAAAGCGGTAACTGTTTCAATTCCAGGTGCACCATTTGACGGTATTATACCAATAAGTGAATTATCAAGCTTACACATTGAAAAAGCGTCTGATGTAATTTCCGTTGGAGATGCGTTAGAGCTGATGATTACAAAAGTCGAAGAAGAAAACTATGTATTATCAAAACGTAAAGTAGATGCTATAAAAGCATGGGATACACTTGAGCAACAATTCAACGCTGGGGAAATTTTCGAAGCGGAAGTCAAAGATATTGTTAAAGGCGGTCTTGTCGTTGATTTAGGAGTACGTGGCTTCGTTCCAGCATCCCTAGTAGAAGACCACTTTGTTGATGATTTTGAAGACTATAAAGGCAAATCTCTTAGCTTTAAAATTGTTGAGCTAGATAAAGAAAAAAATCGCTTGATTTTATCACATCGTGCTGTAGTTGAAGCTGAAAAAGCTTCTCAAAAGAAAGATGTTATTAACCACATTAAAATTGGCGATGTTTTAGATGGTAAAGTACAGCGTATCGCATCATTTGGTGCATTTATTGACCTTGGTGGTATTGATGGACTTGTGCATATTTCACAAGTGTCTCATGAGCATGTGAGTGATGTAAGCGAAGTTTTATCGGAAGGACAAGAGGTGAAGGTAAAAGTCCTTTCTGTAGACCCAGAAAATGAGCGTATTTCGCTATCCATTAAGGAAACGATTCCTGGTCCTTGGTCGAACATCGAAGAGCGTGCAGCTAAAGGTACAATACTTGATGGAAAAGTAAAACGTCTTACTTCATTTGGAGCATTTGTTGAAGTTTTCCCAGGTGTAGAAGGTTTAGTGCATATTTCACAAATCGCGCATAAGCATATTAATACGCCACACGAAGCTCTAAAAGAAGGACAAGATGTACAAGTAAAAGTGCTTGACGTTAATGCTGAAGAAGGTCGCTTAGCATTAAGCATTAAGGATTTACTTGAAAATCCTGAGGCAGAGGAAGTAGTTGACTATGAATTACCAGAAGAAAACACAGGTTTCTCTTTCGGTGATGTCATTGGCGATAAACTGAAAAATTTTAAATAAACTAGACATGTGAGGATGCAATTTGTGTCCTCGCTTTTTTATGGAGAAAATAGATAGAAGTGTCAAAGAGATGGATCGAATAAGACAAAGTGAGGATAAACCACATCGAACCAGCAGATTTAAGAGGAAACGATGAAAAAAATACCAAAGAGATAAATAGAACGGTACATAGCGCGCTCGTTTATGGATATGATATGATATAATGGCATTTTTCGTGTATAATAGCGAAAGACAAGAAGTTGGAAGGATGAAGTACAGATGACGAAACCAGTAGTAGCCATCGTAGGTCGTCCGAACGTAGGTAAGTCGACGATTTTTAATCGTATCGTTGGAGAACGTGTATCGATTGTGGAAGACATTCCAGGAGTTACACGCGACCGTATTTATAGTTCGGCAGAGTGGTTAGCACATGATTTTAATATTATTGATACAGGTGGTATTGAGATTGGGGACGAACCGTTTTTAGAGCAAATTCGTCAACAAGCAGAGATTGCCATTGATGAGGCGGACGTTATCGTCTTTATGACAAATGGTCGTGAAGGTGTAACAGCTGCTGATGAGCAAGTAGCAAAAATTTTATACAAAACAAAAAAACCGGTCGTTTTAGCAGTGAATAAAATTGATAACCCGGACATGCGTGAGATGATTTATGATTTCTATGCGCTTGGCTTTGGTGAACCTTGGCCAATTTCTGGTTCTCACGGCTTAGGCTTAGGGGATTTATTGGATGAATGTGCAAAACATTTCCCTAAAGAAGATGAAGATCAATATGGGGACGAGGTCATTAAATTCTCGTTAATTGGTCGTCCAAATGTTGGGAAATCCTCGTTGGTAAATGCATTTTTAGGTCAAGACCGCGTTATTGTTAGTAATATCGCAGGAACTACTCGAGATGCTATTGACACGCCTTATGAGTATGATGGACAGGAATATGTCATTATTGATACTGCAGGTATGCGTAAAAAAGGGAAAGTATACGAAACGACAGAGAAATACTCTGTATTACGTGCGTTACGTGCAATTGAACGCTCTGATGTTGTTTTAGTTGTTCTAAATGCAGAAGAAGGCATTCAAGAACAAGATAAAAAAATTGCAGGCTATGCGCATGAAGCTGGAAAAGCTATTGTCATCGTTGTTAATAAATGGGATGCTGTTGAAAAAGACGAAAAAACAATGAACGTCTTTACACAGCAAATTCGTGAGCATTTCTTATTCTTAGACTATGCTCCAATTATTTTTGTATCAGCCAATACAAAGCAACGTGTACATCAAATTTTACCGATTATACAACGTGTAAGTGAAAACCATGCAATGCGTATTCAATCATCTATCCTTAATGAAGTGATTGAGGATGCAGTAGCACGCAACCCAGCACCAACTGATAAAGGCCGCCGTCTGCGCATCTACTATGCTACTCAAGTTGCGATACAGCCACCGACGTTTGTGGTGTTTGTCAATGAACCAGAGCTAATGCATTTCTCTTATGAGCGATTTTTAGAAAATCGTATTCGAGAAACATTTGATTTCGAAGGAACGCCAATTCGTTTAATTACCCGTGCTCGTGCTTAGGAAAAATATACACATACAATACGCCAACCCGACAATTATTGTTGGGTGGCGTCTTTTTACAAGAGAGGAAAGAATAATTTTTCTAATGTCTACTATAAGATTGCTTTGAAAGCTTTACTGTTGTAAGCCTTTCTCTAGCATTTTTCGTAACGAATAAGAATGAATTGTCTTTTCTAAACAAGGGAGGATTTTGAATGGAAAAAGTTTGTGTGTTAGGGGCAGGCTCGTGGGGTACAGCACTTGCGATGGTACTTGCAGAGAATGGGCATGATACACTTCTATGGACTCATCGAACTGATCAAGCTGAAGAAATTAACAGCTTGCATACAAATAGGAAGTATTTACCTGAAACGGAGCTGCCAGCAAATTTGTATGCAACAAGTGATATTGCTCAAGCAGTTGCTCATTCGGAGACTATTGTCGTAGCTGTACCTACTAAGGCTATTCGAGAAGTATGTGAAAAAATGATAGCAGAGCTCGATAAAAAAGTACTGTTTGTTCATGTTTCGAAGGGGATTGAGCCTGATACATTAAAACGAATTTCAGAAATTTTAGCAGAAAGTCTACCAGCTGAATGTGTAGAAGAGATTGTTGTACTTTCAGGTCCAAGCCATGCAGAGGAAGTTGTCTTACACCACCCGACAACTGTTACAGCCGCTTGTGCAAGCATTGAAGCCGCGGAAAAAGTACAGGATTTATTTATGAATCAATTTTTCCGTGTCTACACAAACAAAGATGTGATTGGTGTAGAAATAGGTGGCGCCTTAAAAAACGTAATCGCATTAGCTGCGGGTATTTCAGACGGCTTAAATTATGGTGATAATGCCAAAGCGGCACTAATCACTCGAGGATTGGCTGAGATTTCACGTCTTGGTGTTAAAATGGGTGGGAATCCATTTACATTCTCAGGACTTACAGGCATGGGAGACTTAATTGTAACATGTACAAGTGTGCACTCTCGTAATTGGCGTGCAGGTAATTTACTGGGGCAAGGAATGAAACTGCCAGAGGTACTAGACCAAATGGGTATGGTTGTTGAAGGGGTACGCACAACAAAAGCTGCCTATCAACTAGCGGAGAAATATGACGTTGCTATGCCAATAACTACGGCGCTTTATAGTGTTCTATTTAGTGATATAGAACCGAAAGTAGCGGTTGATGCATTAATGATGCGTATGAAAAAGCGAGAAATCGATGACATGATGTACTAATAAAAAATATACAAAGGTAAGTGTTATCATTAACCGCTATATAGATTTTTGGATAGTGGATAAAAATGACTAATCAACATGCCTGATCTATGTGATTAGTTTTGTCATAAAATGGACATAAATAAGGTGTCTCAGTGAATAACTGAGACACCTTATTGTATGCTTTTAGTTGAAAAATCTATAACGCTACAAAGGTTGTACCTTTAACTTCTTTCAGCAAATGTCTCCCACCTCTATAGGTGTTGGTATGATGCGAATTTAAGCTACTTTTCAGCGGGTGTCCAAACACCCACTGAAAGAAGTTAAAGCCTCCGGTGGATGTCACGGAATCGGAAAGGAGTTCTTTGCGTAAGCTCGATTCCGGACGTAATTATGCCGAGGCATAATTGATTGATAGTTATTGGACAACTATTTCTTTTTGGCGAGAGCACATAGTATAATATAATTTGATTGTTTCGTGACGTTGAAGAAAGGTGGTTGTCTTAAATGGGTCCGTTAGCACATTTGCCAGCGCTTGATGTAATGTGGGTATCATTTTATTGTATCAGCTTTATGATTATCTCTGTTGGTTTAATTTATTTAGCTCGGAATAAGGTTTCAAACGGTTTTTTACGTACAATCGTAAATTTAATTGCATACATACTATTTGGGCTAGGCACATTTTTAATGGTACTAATTGTAGCAACATGGCCATGATAAAAAATGATGAGGTGGAAGTGACATGAAAAAACTAAGTGCTTTTCTTTTGGTAATAGTAACCGCAGTTCTTCTAGTAGGTTGTGCATATCCAGAAGACGAAAAAAGGGCAAAATTAGTGCCTGATGCTGACCAGTTAGCCGCTGTTCAGCGTGCGGTTGATGAATACCGTGAAGCAACTGGAGGCCTAGTTCCAATTAAAAATAGTGAGCTAGATACAGATATATATATAAAATATTTAATTGATTTTGAAAAACTAATGCCTAAATATCTTGCTCAAATTCCAGGAAATGCCTATGAAAAGGGTGGGATTTTCCAGTATATTATTTGGGATCCTGAGAATGAAGCTAAAGTAAAATTGGTAGATTTAAATGCTGCAGAGCGAATTCGTGAAATTAATATTCAAAAACTTTCTACCCAATATTTACCGATAAAGGGTGCGTCTTCTAATAATGTATATCAAATTAACTTTGAAGAATTGGGCTATAAAAAAGATGTAACTGTGAAAAGCCCCTATTCTGGTACCGAATTACCAATATTTATGACAGGTGATGGTGAAATGCATGTGGACTATTCCATCGATTTAGGTCAACTACTAAAGGAAGACAAACCTAATGTGAAGCCTGGAGATGATATACGTCAGCTACTTGTCGATAAATATCCAGTAGTACCAGCTTATTCTATACCATATACAGTAGATGAAAAAGGTGAGCCAATTTATTTTATGGACGCCTATAATAGTGACGCAAAAAAAGCTAGAGAAAAAGCTAGAGAAAAAGCAATTCAAGAATCTAAATCCAAAACTAAAAAAGATTAGTCACTAAGCTCCTTACATTTGTGAGGAGCTTTTCATATTTATCTATCTGCTCGCATATAGTGAAAAAGCGTAGATAAAGGAGGCAGAAACCTTGAGTGAAGCAGTATTTAGAGAAATTGCAGAGCGCACAAATGGCGATGTTTATATTGGTGTTGTCGGTCCAGTACGTGTAGGTAAATCAACATTTGTAAAAAAGGTTATGGAAGCAGTCGTGTTACCAAATATTGTGGATGATACAGAAAGAATGCGTGCACAAGACGAGTTGCCACAAAGCTCGCCGGGGCCAGTCATTATGACTGCTGAGCCGAAGTTTGTGCCTGCCCAAGCAACACGTATTGCGGTCGGTGATGATGAAATGACGTTCCAAATTCGTTTAGCAGATTGCGTTGGTTATGTCATTGAAGGTACAAAGGGCTATGAAGATGAAAATGGGCCGAAATATGTGCATACACCTTGGCATACAGAGCCTATCCCTTTCCAAGAAGCGGCGAAAATAGGCACAGATAAAGTTATTCGTGACCATGCCAATATTGGAATTGTTGTAACAACAGATGGCACGGTAAATGGAATTAGTCGTCGTGCGGCAGAGAAGGCTGAAGAGGAAATTGTAGAGCAATTAATGGACATCGGAAAACCTTTTGTTATTGTATTAAATTGCCAAATGCCAGCGCGAGAGGAAACGGTACAGCTTCGAAATGAGTTATTTGAGCGCTATAATGTTCCAGTAATTGCTACTTCAATTGATCAAATGCGTGCATCTGATATTCAGTTTATTTTGCAAGAAGCATTATTTGAATTTCCAATTCGAACAATTGAGGTGGAAAAACCAGATTGGTTAGATGTTTTAGATGCTACACACCCGTTGAATGTTGCGTTAATTGATTCGATGGAAGAAGTGTTGTCATCTATTATGAAAATAAGAGATGTACAGCAGGCGTCAGATGCCTTTAAAGCCATTGATTTTATTGACCAGAGTGAAGTGGTGCATGTGGATGCTGGTGTTGGGACCGCAGTCATTCGAGTGTCATTACAAGGTGAGCTATATAAGTCAGTTTGCAATGAATGGCTAGATGAGCCGATTGAGACGAAGCGAGATTGGCTACTATTTATTAAAGAGTCAGCAGAAGCAAAGGAGGCGCAAAAACGCTTTAAAACTGCTATTAGTGAAGCAGATTCGAAAGGTTATGGCGTAACATTGCCGATGATGCAGGAGTTTGAGCCAACAGCACCAGAGCTCATTAAACAAAATAATTTTTACGGTGTGCGTATGAAGGCAAAAGCGCCATCATACCATATCATTCGTGTAGATATGGAATCAGAATTCGCGCCGCTAATTGGCTCAGAATTCCATAGCCAACAATTACTTAAGGATTTAAATCATGCTTATTTACATGATCGTGATGCTTTATGGAACACACAACTTTTTGGAACTCCGCTACATGAAGTGTTAAAAGAAGGAATACGCTATAAAATGGATGCCGTTCCATCAACAGCCAAAAAACGGATGCGCCAAACAATTGAACGTATGGTGAATGAAGGTGATAGAGGATTAGTTACATTTATTTTGTAGTGAAAAAATGAAAAATAAAGCGCAAAAAAATTATCACAGGGCTCTTCGTTTTTATGCGAAAAGTCCTGTTATTTTTGTTTTTTGGGTGAAAAACGCATTTTTTGGTTATAATCATGTATGAATACAGTTGCGTAGCGGTTTTCTATGTGTTAATCTTTTTACAGAATTGGTTCATGACCCTTTGAGAGGAGGTGAATGGTGTGAATAAAACAGAATTAGTAAACTCTGTTGCTGAAGCTGCAGGTCTTTCTAAAAAAGACGCTTCTAAAGCAGTTGAAGCTGTATTTGATACAATTCAAGATGCTCTTGCAAAGGGTGACAAAGTACAATTAATTGGTTTTGGTAACTTTGAAGTACGTGAACGTGCGGCTCGTAAAGGTCGTAACCCACAAACTGGTAAAGAAATCGAAATCGCTGCTAGCAAGGTACCTGCTTTCAAACCAGGTAAAGCGCTTAAAGATGCTGTAAAATAATACACGTCTAGTAGTTACATAGAGCAGTCTTCATGTAAATAACATGGAGGCTGCTCTTTTTAACTTTTTTCAGCGGGTATCCAAAAATTCGCTTAAATAGAGTCTAAGAACACCCCGACCTTTGGCAATTTAACTGTGCGAAGGCGAAGCTATAGAAACGGAATGACCCACATAATGGTTTTTCCACTAAGAAAAGATGTGAAAGATAGCTAAAAAGTTAATGTACATAGAAAGATGCAATAAACGAAAGTGTAAGCGTTAGAGATATTATTTGCACAATTTAGGTCCATCACTAAAAATAGAGCTATCTTTGCTAATACCAGAATATTAGTTGATTGGAGTGGAGGCTGGGCGACTCCTTGGGGATCAGCGATAGAGGAACGAAGGCTAAAAGCATCACATCCTGTGATAACGCCTTCGTGACCAACATCGTGTTGGCCCGAGACCCTGGAGCGAGCATTGCGAGTGAAGCGGCTCATCGGACGCCCCCAGGAAGCTTTGCTCTGTGCGAAAGCGTAGTGCTAACGTAGCGGCAGCAACAAAGCGCCCAGCCGGAACGGAAATCAACCTGACGTTATGGTGATGAGCCAAAATTTACAAAACATACTGCTAATTAGAAAGCAATAAGTGGCTATTTTGCTCATATAGCGTTGAATTTCTTTTGAATCAAGTAAGTCGTTTTGCGCTTACCTTTTGGATATGCTACGATGCATAAGGAAATGTGTAATGTACTGATACGCAGGAGGGTTTTTACGGATGTCGAATGTTGATTTATTGAAAATAGAAGAAGCAGTAAAAATGATTTTAGAGGCGGTAGGAGAAGATGTAAATCGTGAAGGTTTACTCGATACACCGAAACGGGTAGCAAAAATGTATGCGGAAATGTTTAGCGGCTTACATGAAGATGCAAAAGATTATTTTAGAACCGTGTTTCATGAAGACCATGAGGAATTAGTACTTGTAAAGGACATTCCGTTTTATTCAATGTGTGAGCATCATTTAGTTCCTTTTTATGGAAAAGCTCATGTTGCATACATACCAAACGATGGCATTGTTGCTGGACTAAGTAAATTAGGACGTGCTGTAGAAACTATTGCTCGTCGACCGCAATTACAGGAACGAATTACTTCCACTGTTGCAGAGACGATTATGGAAATGCTCTCTCCGAAAGGTGTTTATGTAGTGATAGAGGCGGAGCATATGTGTATGACTATGCGAGGACTTAAGAAGCCAGGATCTAAAACTGTGACATCGGTTGCACGTGGTATTTACGAAGAAGATGAAGTAAAACGTAGAGAAGTTTTATCATTTATTCAAATGTCTTAAATTGAGTGTCTAATTATGTTATGATGGACTAAGAATTTGTCGGATTTAAGGAGTGTACAGACAATGGCACAAGATTATATTGTTATTCAAGCAGAGGAAGATGGCGTACATGTAATCGGTTTAACACGAGGTACAGATACAAAGTTCCATCATTCTGAAAAACTAGATGCAGGCGAAGTTATGATTGCTCAATTTACCGAACATACATCTGCCATGAAAATTCGTGGGAAAGCACAGATTCATACAGCACACGGTGTTATAAATAGCGAAGCTAAAAAGTAATAGAGAGCAATACCATTCAGAAATGCATCGTGTCTATGTAAATTAGTGAGGGCACATATAAATCGACTAGATGTGTAAAACTTAGTAATGGAGTTTTCGATTCGATTCTTTCAGCAGGTGTTAAACATCGCTGAAATAGACTAAGAATGCCACGTTCTGTGGCAATTTATCTGTGCGAAAGCGCTTTGTGCAAATACAAAGCCGATTCCAGACGCGATTATGCCGAGGCATAATTGATAGGCAGTTGGATTTCTTCCGTTTTTTAACGGGGAAGCTCTTCTGCCTATCATGTTGAATAAAGCAAAAACTTTTTATTCCGAATCGTCGCGTATGCTATAATGACTCAGTAAGCAAGCGTTAGGTCATGAAAGGACTAACGTATTTGAAAGTGAAATGGAGTAAGGTCTATGAATGCAACATACATTCAAAATTCAATTGCACAATTAAAAACAGAGATTTTCATGGATGTTCGTCATAGAACTTTGCAAAAATACACAGGATTGCCTGTGCTCGATGAAAATCAATTATTTTACTTGTTAGTGCCCTTTTTTAATGGGGAAGAGTGGCAACAAGATGAACGAGAAGCTGCAATCACTGTTGGAATTGTGTACGCAGCCTTAGCAGCGCACGATCATATAAAAGAACTGGATGCCACATCAAAAGAACAGCAGCTAACCGTTTTAGCTGGAGACTTTTATAGTGGCCGTTATTATGAGATTTTAGCGATGTCGGGAAATGTCGCAATGATTTTAAATTTGTCACAAGGAATTGTGGCACGTTGTGAACACCAAATTAAAGTATATGAGGCAGAAAAACGATCAATTGAACAATGGTTTGCCTCAATCACTAACATTGAATCAGGATTAATCTCAAAATTTTTTGAGCTCTATTCATTTAGAGATTATATTCCAATTGTGGAGAAGAGCTTATTAATCTTGCGTTTAGAAAGAGAATGGGCGACATATCAACGTGGGCAAGTATCTTTAATGAGTAAAGTTCTTGAAGAAAGCGCGAGATATGCTGGAGCGACCTATGGCAACGTCATAAAGGATAAAATTATGCAATTAAAAACAGAGCTGTTACAGGAGATAGAAGATGCATCGTTTCTACAAGGTGATGTGAAACAAGCTCTACAAGCACGTGTAGAGGCATCCATTGCTTCTACTAATGGATAAGAGAGGTTTTTCAAAATGGCTAAAACGAAAGAAGAGCACGTGCACGAAGTATTTGAAAGTATTTCGGAAAACTATGACAAAATGAATGGCGTTATTAGTTTTCAAATGCATGTTGGCTGGCGCAATGATGCGATGAAGCACATGGCAGTAAAACCTGGAGCGAAGGCTCTAGATGTTTGCTGTGGTACGGCAGATTGGACAATTGCATTAGCCGAGGCAGTTGGTGAAGGCGGAGAAGTAAAAGGGGTAGACTTCAGTAAAAACATGCTGAAGGTTGGTGAAGACAAGGTAAAGCCATACCCACAAATTGAACTAATACATGGAAATGCTATGGAGTTACCTTTCCCAGACAATACTTTTGATTATGTAACAATTGGTTTTGGGCTTCGCAATGTACCAGATTATTTACAAGTTTTAAAGGAAATGAATCGTGTTGTAAAACCAGGGGGAATGGTTGTTTGTTTAGAAACATCTCAATCTGAAATTCCAGGCTATCGACAACTATTCCGTTTTTATTTTAAATATATAATGCCGATATTTGGTAAAATATTTGCGAAAAGCTATAAAGAATATTCTTGGCTACAGGAATCAGCAAATGATTTCCCAGGTATGAAGAAGTTAGCGGCATTGTTTGAGCAGGCAGGTTTAGAAAAAGTAACGTACAAAGCATACAGTGGCGGTGCTGCGGCAATGCATATGGGCTTAAAAAAAGTACGTTAATGGGGGAAGGTTTTCACACGTGGAAAAGATGAAGTTAAAACTACTCTATTCCGATTTGAAATCAGATATCGAAATCATTGAACAAGAATTAGAAAAAGCAGTGAACTCTTCTTCAGGTTTGATCAATGATGCTTCTCTCCATTTATTGCAAGCTGGTGGCAAACGGATACGACCAATTTTTGTGTTGCTTGGCGCGAAATTTGGTGTATATGATATCGAAAAGATGAAGGATGTAGCCGTACCAGTAGAGCTTATTCATATGGCATCACTTGTGCATGATGATGTAATTGATGATTCCAATATGCGAAGAGGACGCCCGACGGTCAAATCACAATGGAATAATAGAGTTGCAATGTACACGGGCGATTTTATTTTTGCGCGTGCACTTGAATATATTACAAAGCTTGAAGACCCATTAGTTCATCAAATTTTAGCGCGTACAATGGTTGAAATTTGTAACGGTGAAGTCATTCAAATCGAAGATAAATTCAGATTAGATCAAGGCTTAAAGGATTATTTTAGACGAATCAAACGAAAAACGGCATTATTGATTTCTTCTAGTTGCGAACTTGGTGCAGTGGCAGCAGGTGTCGATCCTAAAACGGTAAGACATTTGAAACGATTTGGCTATTTTGTGGGCATGAGCTTCCAAATTATCGATGATGTTTTAGATATTATGGCAACAGATAAAGAATTAGGAAAGCCAGCAGGTAGTGATTTACTGCAAGGTAATATTACATTACCGATTCTAATGTTAAAAGATGATCCTGTAATGCAACCTTATTTGGCAAAAGTATTTGCAGGCACATTGACGGAAACAGAACGTCAAAATATGCTGCAGTATGTGCGTAAATCCGACGCGATTGAGCAAGCTAATAAAATGAGTGATAAATATTTGAAAAAGGCATTACAAGAAATAGATGCATTACCAAAACATCCCGTCAAGAAAAAACTACGTGATGTCGCGTTATTTATGGGGAAGCGTAAATTCTAGCTTTTTGTTGTACAAAGGCTCATTTTTTGTTAATATTTATCGGTAGGTGTAAAACCTGTTATACGAATTTAAGGAGTGTTTTAAACAATGGCAATCGAAAAAACTTTTTTAATGGTTAAGCCTGATGGCGTAGAACGTCAAGTAGTAGGAGACATCGTAGATCGTTTTGAACGTCGCGGTTTTGTATTGAAAGGTGCTAAATTAATGGTAATTCCTACAGAATTAGCAGAAAAGCACTATGCAGAGCATGCAGAACGTCCATTCTTTGGTGAATTAGTTGATTTCATCACTTCTGGTCCTGTATTCGCTATGGTATGGGAAGGCGAAAACGTAATTAAACTTGCTCGTACAATGATGGGAGCAACTAAACCTGAAGAATCTAACCCAGGTACAATCCGTGGTGACTATGCAACAACTGTTTCTCACAACATCATTCACGGTTCTGATTCACTTGCTTCTGCTGAGCGTGAAATCGCTTTATTCTTCGGTGAAGATTTAGTTTAATTTCTTTCAGCTAAGTAGAACAGCGAAAAGAACTACGAATAGAACTAAATAAAAAAATCATCTATTTTTCGATGAAACTTTTACCTTCTAACAAAAAATGTTAGGAGGTTTTTTTGTTTGTCTAAATCTTTTAATAAAGTTAATACAAACATTGATTTATTTACTATCAAAGCTGAAAAAGATTCAAAAGAAAAAGTGATAAAAAAAACCAATAACCCAATAGTTAAAATTGATTCTTTTGATGATATAGATAGCAGAAATATACAAATTGGACATGCTATAAAAATTTTAAATCAACAATGGCGACTAAGTGGATTAAGACCAAGGACAATTGATAGTTATAACTATAATTTTAAGCGTTTTGTTGAGGTTACCGATGTCGAATATCTCCACGAAATCAACAATGAAAAAATTTATCAATATTTATCGAGTTTCAAAAATGTGAAGGACACTTCCTTACATGGTCGTTTAAAGCAAATTAAAGCCGTTTTAAGCAAGTGTCACGATAACGGATGGTATAACTCGAAGTATTGGAAAAACATCAAAATAAAAGTGAATACAAGCGTTAAGGAAGCTACTACAGAAAAAGAGTTAGCTTTATTGTTATCACTTTTGGATAAATCAACATATTCGGGATTACGTGATAGTATAGCAATTTTACTTTTATACAAAACAGGCATTCGAATTAAAACATTGGGTGCGTTGAGAGAGCAAAATATTGATTTTGATAATATGCTACTGAAATTGCAGGGAGAAATAATGAAGGCGCATAGACCATTGATTCTTCCTTTAGATGATGAAATGTGTACTTTATTAAGAGAGTTGATTTCAATAAACGATAGGGTCAGGAAGGAAAATAGAGAAAAGAATGATTATATTTTTCTTTCAAACATTGGCGTACCAATTTCAAGTACAGTGTCGCCGTCAAATTTAATTGCAAAAAATTTATGGGTGTACAGTAAAAAGTGGAATTTAAAGAACGTTAATCCTCATTCGATTCGAAGATTGTACGCTCAGAATTTGGTGAAACGTGGAGCTGATATATACTTAGTATCTCATGCATTAGCACATTCTGACTTATCGACAACTACGAGGTATACCATAGAGCAATACAAAATAGAAGATGTTGAAAATTTTATTAATGAAATAAGAACAATATTAAAGAATTACAAACCTCAAACGGTCAGGAGAGTAGATATACCAAAACCAAATGGGAAAACTAGACCATTAGGGATTCCGACCATGAGGGATAGGCTAATACAACAAATGTTTAAACAAATACTAGAACCTATCTGTGAAGCTAGATTTTATAACCATTCCTATGGTTTCAGACCAATTAGGTCAACTCATCATGCAATAGGAAGATGCCAATACCTTGCTAATCTTACAAACAATCATCATGTTGTAGATATAGATTGACATCAACTACAACTACATAGTATATTATGCACTATGTAGTTGTAGTGTTTCCAATGTTAATACAAAATGGAAGGAGATGAATAAAACGACTAATTTTCAAAGTTTATCAGAAACAGAAATGGAATTAATGAAGGTTATTTGGAAAAAAAATTGCCCTTTTAAATCAAATGAATTATTGGACATTTTTTCTGAAAAAGATTGGAAAGGACAAACGATAGCTACTTTTTTATCCAGATTGGTAGATAAAGGGTTATTGTCTGTGATAAAAGAAGGACGTGCAAATATTTATACACCTTGCCTCTCACTACAAGAATACAAACAAAAACAAGCCCAAAGCTTATTAGACGTTATGTACCAAGGGTCAGTAAATAATTTTTTATCGGCACTCTATGAGAACAAGGTAACACCTGATGAACTAGATGAACTTCAGAAATGGCTTTCCGATAAGTAGGTGGATGAATGAGCGATTGGTTGCGTATATTTATCACCTTGTCTATTACAGGGAGTGGGGTTTTAATTTTTTGTTGGTTTATCACATTAATTTCAAAAGAAACATTTTCTGCTAAATGGCATTATTGGAATCGGAAACTAGCCCTTCTCCTATTCCTTATTCCTGTTTTTTGGATTTCGGAAATGACTTCTCTATTTAGTATTAAAAATCAGTCTAATTCATTTTTTTATTTGCCGATTGTATATGAAGATGCATTATGTCTAACAGAAATATTTGTTCAAATTGTCTTTCTTGTTTGGCTAATAGGTGTGATTGTAATAGGTTTACGGTTTATATATTTGTATAGAAATTTTCATCAAAAATTACAAAAAAATTGTGTGCCAGTACCAAAAGAGCATGGAGTATGGTCTATTTTAGAGCAACAGCGAAGTGCTATGAATTTGAGAAATACAATCAACCTTACTTATTGTCAGGCGAATATTAGTCCTATTTTAGTAGGGATATTTAAGCCAACAATTATATTACCTATGTATGTTATTCCAGATGATGAGTTAGCCATGATTATTAAACATGAATTAACACATCATAAACGAAGAGATTTATGGGTAAAAATAGCTATGACTATAGCAACTATACTGCATTGGTACAATCCATTTATCTATGTATTGCAAAAGGAAATAAACAAGTGGAGTGAGTTTTCTTGCGATGAAGATATTGTAATGAATATGTCCCAAGCTGAAAGAAAAATATACGCTAAAACGATTCTCAATACGATGCAACGAGCAACTAAAGATTCAAGTAATGCCTTTTTAAGTACATCTTTTGCTAATGGACAAATTCAATTAAAAAGGAGATTGATGAGAATGTTAAAAGTGAAAAAAGTAAGCAAGCCAATTGTTGTTTTGTCTACTGTGATCTTAATAACTTTTTGCGTTGTTGGGGTTGTAAGTTCTGCGTTCGTAAATAAAAGCCAACCATTTGTAACAGAAAAAAGTGAAACGACAATACTAGAATTTGGAGAACCATCTAAAGAATCACCGACTAAGGGAGAATATAGTTTATATTCTGTTAAATTGTCAGATGAATCAAAATTCAGAAAAGAAGAATGGGTAAAAATCCTTGAACAAATTGAAAATGGTGAGGTTATTTTAGAAGAATGATCGAAAAGTTAAATATAAAAAAATTTTTTATTAAAAATAACTGCGTCATAACGATTAAATATTTAAATGTTAAGGTCATGAATCTATTATCATATACAAAAAGTGAAAATAATTTCATAAAAACAAGAAGGAAACAAAATGCTTCAAATTTAAAACCAAATTACTACACTAAATCTAGTTCTAGTTACTACATTAAAAAGGGTGAAAAAGTAAATGTTAACAGTGTTACATGGAGTCCATCAGGGCAGAAAATTAAACTAGGTTTCGTTTCTGCTACTGGTGGTTCAAATTATTGGACTGAGGCTTATGTTGGAGGAAGTAAAACTGGTGGTTCATTTTATTTGGGTGGACCAACTGGTGAATACTACATCGCTATCTTGGCAGACAGTGGTAACAACGCGAATTTAGGTACTGTTACTGGAAGTTTTGATTTTTAATAATAACTAAATTATATTGTTATTCAGTTTTTTATAAATGACGGATTGTAATATTAAGTGCAACACCCAGAAGTCAATATAAAGGAAGCTCATAACGGCCTCGTTTGAATGTAGTTACCACACCAACATTCAAACGGGGGAATCGTTATGAGTTATACCCGTCTTACCATATCAGAACGTGTAAAAATAGAAACAAACCTGGAACTTGATTATCCAATTCGTAAAATAGCGAAACTCTTAAATCGTCAACCATCTACGATTTCCAGAGAATTAAAACGCCACGCCGGTAGTACGACTGACGAAGCGCAAGTACGTTACCACCAAAATAAATCCAACTGTGGTGCCAAGTCAAAATGTACGCCAGAAGTAAAAGAAGCTGTTCAAGAAAAGTTGCGGGATACTTGGTCGCCAGGACAGCTAAGTTTTATAACCATCTTTCGCTGGATTTACGATGGTCTTTTAGAAGTGCCTATAACCGTTCTCCGTCAAAAAGGAAAGCGCCAAAAGCCCCGCGAAACAAGAAGAAGATTTAACATTGATACACAAGAAAATATCTTGGTTGGAAAACTGCAAAAATGAGTCTTTTAATGAGACAAATCATCAAATAAAAAAGGGACAAGAGATTTTTAAATTGTTTTTGGGATGTTTATAATTCTTCTATAGATTAAAATGTTTTATTAAATATTGGAATAGGAAACAAACTAACATTAGTAGTACAAACCAAGGCCATGGTTTATGCTACTAATGTTAGTTTGTTTTTTATGCTCTGAAATAAAGCGACAGATAAAAGCATAAAACTAAAGAAGGGAACCTATTAAAACAGTTGAATAGAATTTTCTAGATACATATAGAATTGTTAAATACTTCTTAGTCATGTAAAATAAAAGATATAATATTCTGATAATTATGGTTTTTGAATAGTTTATAATCAAGAATATATTTCATAACATCTAAATACATTGGATGATAGGAAATGAGAGATGACAGTAAAAGGGGATTTTTTTATGAGAGAAGTTGTGATTGTATCAGCTGTTCGTACAGCGTTTGGCAGGAGTAAAGGGGCATTAAGCGATGTTCGAGCAGATGACTTAGCTGCAGATGTTCTGCAGGAAGTAGTGCAACGAGCAGGTATCAATAAGGATCAGGTGGAGGATGTAATCTTTGGCTGTGTAACGCAAACTGCTGAACAGGGAGCAAATATAGCGCGTACTGCATTGTTAATGGCAGGCTTTCCGGATAGTGTCCCTGGTGTGACAATCGATCGTCAATGTGGCTCAAGTCAGCAGGCTGTACATTTTGCAGCACAGGCTATTTTAGCAGGGGATATGGACATTGTTATTGCTGGTGGGGTTGAAAGCATGACGAGGGTGTCAATGGGTTCTAACATGAAGGGTGCCCATACAGGTAAACGATTACAAGACAACTACACAATTATACATCAAGGGTTATCAGCCGAGAAAATAGCGGAAAAATGGAACTTATCAAAAGAACAGCTAAATAACTATGCTTACAATAGTCATAGACGAGCATTAGCTGCAATTGAGGCGGGCCATTTTAAAAAGGAAATATTGCCTGTCCATATTACGCAAGAAGACGGCGCAGTTACAACGTTTTCTGTTGATGAGGGTCCTCGGGCAGAAACGACAGTTGATAAATTGAATGGGCTTAAAACAGTATTCCAGGAAGATGGCGTGATTACAGCCGGTAATGCTAGTCAAATGAGTGATGGTGCCTCAGCGGTAGTTATAATGTCTTTAGAAAAGGCACAAGAGCTTGGCATCCAACCGCTTGCTAAAATTGTTTCAAGAGTTGTTGTTGGCTCAGATCCGACGTTAATGCTAACTGGTCCAATTGAAGCAACTAGACAAGCGCTAAAACGTTCAGGTCTTACGATAGAGGACATTGATACGTATGAAGTGAATGAGGCTTTTGCGCCAGTACCACTTGTTTGGTTACATGAAATTGGAGCAGATCCAAATAAATTAAATCCATATGGAGGAGCAATTGCCTTAGGGCATCCATTAGGAGCGTCAGGTACAAAACTGTTAACAACGATGCTATACAGAATGGAACGAGAAAATTTACGTTATGGCTTACTAGCAATTTGTGAAGGTATGGGAATGGCGAATGCCACTATTATTGAAAAAATGTAAAAGGGGTTGTGTTTGATGAATGAAGTAATAGCAGTTGTAACAGGGGGAGCATCTGGTTTAGGAGAGGCGACGGTTCGTAAAATTGTTGCGGAGGGTGGCAAAGCAGTAATTTTTGATCTTAATGACGAACGAGGACATGCACTAGTAGAGGAGTTAGGGGAGAATGTCCAATATGCACGTGTAAATGTCACAAAAGAAGCTGATGTAGCAGCAGGTCTTGAGCAAGCAGTTGCAAGGTTTGGGGCCATTAATGTCACAGTGAATTGTGCTGGAATTGCTGATGCAAGTAAAGTACTTTCAAAGCGTGGTGTACATGCCCTTGATTTATTTGAAAAAGTGATTTCTGTAAATTTAATTGGTACTTTCAATGTTATTCGCCTAGCAGCTGAGAAGATGCAACATAATGAACCAAACGAGGATGGTCAGCGTGGCGTTATTATTAATACTGCATCTGTGGCAGCATTTGATGGACAAATAGGACAAGCAGCATATAGCGCGTCAAAGGGTGGTGTGGCAGCGATGACCTTGCCGATTGCTAGGGAGCTTGCTGAAATTGGGGTACGTGTTATGACTATTGCTCCAGGGTTAGTAGAGACACCAATGTTTGCATCGTTACCAGAGCCAGCAAGAACAGCACTTGCCCAAATGACACCGTTCCCTAAACGACTTGGGAAGCCATCAGAATACGCGCTATTAGTCGAAAGTATTATCAAAAATGGTTTATTAAATGGTGAAGTAATCCGCTTGGACGGCGCGATTCGTATGCAGCCAAAATAGGGGAAACTTCAAGGTGCTCGCCTCAAACTAAATAAGCTAGGCTGTTCACAGAGCAAAGAGAGAAAGGCTCCTGTGATTACGCATTTGTGAAGCACGGAAGTTAAAAGGTATTTGTCTGCGGCAGCGAGCGAAAAAATGACTTGTTTTATATGGTTCACACCAAGAGTTGTGGATGACTTTTGTTAAGGAGGGGGGCTGGGCGACTCCTTGGGGATTAGCGGTTCATCGGACGCCCCCAGGTAGCTTTGCTCTGCGCGAAAGCGAAACATCAGCAAAAAAGCGCCCAGCCGGAACGGAAATCAACCACACGTTTTGGTGATGATCCTTTTATATGTAATTATTGGTAGTAGCAGTTAGCCTTGGACGATTCAAAAATTTATATAAACAAAGGGGAGAGTTTCTATGCATATGATGGATACACCTTTATTATTAACAAGTTTTTTGGATCGAGCAGAACGATTTTTTCATGCGAAAAAAATATATTCGCGGACAAGCTCTACATCAATTCACGAGTTTACATATAAAGAATATGTAAAACGAACTCGTAAGCTAGCAGATGCCCTTACAAAGCTAGGAATGGAGCGAGGTATGAAGGTAGGTACCTTTGCTTGGAATCACCACCGTCATTTAGAAGCATATTTTGCAGTCCCATGCGCGGGAGCTGTCTTGCATATGATAAATATTCGATTAGCACCTGAGCACATTGCTTATGTTATTAACCATGCAGAAGATGAAATATTACTAATTGATGATAACTTAGTTCCACTTCTTGCACCGATAGTCTCACAGCTTAAATCGGTAAAGTGTTTTATCGTAATGGGAGATGCTGTTGTGTTAGAAAACATCCCATTACCGAATGCTCTATCTTATGAGGCATTACTCGAAGAAGCGAATGAGAATTTTAGATTCCCAGATGATTTAGATGAAAATACACCTGCTGGCATGTGCTACACAAGTGCCACTACAGGAATGCCAAAGGGTGTAGTGTATACGCATCGTAGTATTGTTCTCCATACTATGGCAGCAGGACTCTCCGATAGTATTGCAATAGGCGAGGCTGATGTTTTACTACCTGTCGTACCGATGTTTCATGCGAATGCGTGGGGATTTCCGTTTGCTGGTGTATTATTTGGTGCTACCCAGGTACTACCAGGGCCAATGTTTACACCACAGCTATTACTTGATTTAATCGAAACATATAAGGTAACACTGACTGCAGGAGTACCGACAATTTGGCTTGGGGTATTGCAGGAGCAACGCAAAAATCCTCGTGATTTGTCTTCGATACGGTTGATTGTATGTGGAGGCTCAGCATCGCCGCTCGGTCTAACTCGTGGCTTTGAGGAGGAACTTAAAATTCCTTACATGACGGGCTACGGTATGACCGAGACATCGCCACTTGTTAGTATATCGACGTATTTAAGACATATGCAAGATTATACGATGGATGAAAAAATGGATGTTCGTATTACGCAAGGAATAACAGTACCGCTTATTGAAACACGCGTAGTCAATGAAAACGGTGAAGTCCCTTGGGATGGCAAAACAATGGGTGAATTGACAATTAGGGGCCCGTGGATTGCAGCCGAGTATTATAACGATGAACGAACAAAGGAAGCCTTTAAAGATGGCTGGCTTTACACTGGTGATATTGCTGTAGTGACAGTAGATGGTTATATTAAAATTACAGATCGTACAAAAGTTTTAATTAAAAGCGGTGGAGAATGGATTTCTTCAGTAGAGCTTGAAAATGCTTTGATGTCACATCCTAAAGTGTTTGAGGCTGCTGTAATAGCCATTCCCCACGAAAAATGGATTGAACGACCTTTAACATGTGTTGTACCAAAGCCTGAATATAAGGATTCCATTACGAAATCCGAGCTACTAGAAGTTTTACGATCGCAATTCCATAAAACATGGATTCCTGATGATGTAGTATTTTTAAATGAAATACCGAAAACTTCTGTAGGAAAATTCATGAAGGTGAAATTGCGAGAAGATTTAAGGGAATATCGTGTAGAGGTTTAGGAAACTATAAAAAATGAAGGTGGTGACTAACTACCTTCATTTTTCACGTAAAAATATAAGGGATATAGGCTTATACCCATAACGTGGGGTTCCGGCTTTGTACTAGCACAAAGTCTATACGCTATTATGCCGAGACATAATTGATCTAGCTACGTTTAACAAATGGTAAAGAGAATATTTTAGCTGAATTAATGAAAAGAAAAATGAAACTATTTTTTCCATTTTGCCGTATAATCATTATTAATGAAAGGATGTGGACGTATTGATAGCGGAGATGGGGATTATTGCAGGAGTAGTTATTTGTTTAGCAGGTATTTTTACAGATACACATACAAAAAAACAAAATATTAAATTGAAGGCAATTGAAAAGGAAGTAGAGCTAGAGAAGCTAAGATTAGAAACGTATACGATGGAGACAGAAAAATTACGTCTAGAATTAGAGCAATCCAAAGTGTTATTGTTAGAGGAAAAACAAAACTCAACTAAGTAACTTGGATTACATGTGAAAGACTATTTCAGAAATGGCACTTTTCCGCTATAATGGAAATACGAAGCTAGAGGGGAAGAAGACCGCATGTCTGATTATGAACAATTTATAGAAGGTATAAAGCGCAAAACAGGAATAGATTTAGCGCTATATAAAGAAGCGCAAATGAAAAGACGATTAACATCTCTGTATGAGAAAAAGGGATATCGTAATTTTATGGACTTTCTAAAGGCACTTGAACAAGATCGTGATTTAATGAATGAGTTTTTAGATCGCATGACGATCAATGTTTCCGAATTTTATCGCAATGGGAAGCGCTGGGAAGTGTTGCAGAAAAAAATATTTCCGAAATTACTGCAATCTAATAAGCGTTTGAAAATTTGGAGTGCTGCTTGTTCAACGGGTGAAGAACCCTATTCTTTAGTCATGGTATTATCTCAATTAGTGCCATTATCTCAAATTCAAATCATTGCTACTGATTTAGATGAAAATGTAATTCAAAAGGCGAAATTAGGTGTCTATCCAGAGCGCTCATTAGCAGAAGTGCCGAGTGATATTAAAGCCAAATATTTTGAGCAAGAAGGTTCCTTTTATAGAGTCAAAGATGAGATTAAACGTTGTGTGACTTTTAAGAAGCATAATTTGCTTAATGATCATTACGATTCTAATTTTGATTTAATTGTTTGCCGCAACGTGATGATTTATTTTACTGAAGAAGCGAAAGATCAGATTTATACGAATTTTAGTAAAGCATTGCGTAAAGATGGAATTTTATTTGTTGGATCAACAGAGCAAATCTTTAATCCATCTCGTTATGAGTTTGAAGTCGAAGATACATTCTTTTATAAACGAAAATAATTAATAATATGAGAAAAGCATTCGTACAGAGACAATATGAATGTCATGTACATATTTCCGAAGTTTTAGACATAGATGAATCGTGCGCTTTTCGCTTGATATAAGCAAAAAGCGTATTTTTTAGTTATCTCGCATCTCGGGCAGTAAGACTCCAACCACAAAATTTAACGAAAGCCAGGTAGGGGATTAACCGATTGGTGAAGACTAACAATTAGTGGATATGATGAAATTTTTTTCGAACAAATCGTTCAGAATATTCAAATTTAACATTACAATCTAAACTAACTTCGAAAACGATAGGAGTTGCCTTCAATGATTCGGAATTTGCGAATCATTAAAATGAGTGTTAAAAGACAATTGCAAAAGGACTGTTTTTTTAGAGAATATATGTTATAGTGAAAAATACATACTTTAGCGAGTTGAAGGGAGAAAGCGTTTATGCGTTACTTAACAGCGGGAGAGTCACACGGACCCCAATTAACAACAATTATTGAGGGCCTACCGTCGCTCTTACCAATTTCAGCAGAAAAAATTAACCACGATTTAAAACGTCGTCAAGGAGGACATGGACGCGGCCGCCGTATGCAAATCGAAACAGATACAGTAGAAGTGGTCGCTGGTGTTCGTCATGGACAAACACTTGGTTCTCCCGTAGCACTCGTAGTCACAAATGATGACTGGAAGCACTGGACAAAAATTATGGGAGCAGAACCGTTAGCGGAAGATGTGAATCCTGAAGATATTAAACGTCAAATTTCACGTCCTCGACCAGGGCATGCAGATTTAGTAGGAGGCATGAAATACGGACACCGTGATTTACGTAATGTACTAGAGCGTTCTTCGGCGCGTGAGACAACTGTTCGTGTAGCAGTAGGTTCTGTTGCTAAAGCGCTATTAAATGAATTAGGCATTTCCATTGTGGCACATGTAACAGAAATCGTTGGTATTAAGGCAGATACTTCCGTAGTGGAAGGAAAATCTGCAGATGAAATTCGTGCCATTGTTGAAGCAGATCCTTGCTATTGCGTTGATCCAGAGGCTTCGGCAAAAATGGTGGAGGCAATTGATGAAGCGAAAAAAGCGGGTGACTCAATTGGTGGTGTTGTTGAAGTCATCGTTGAAGGAATGCCAGCTGGAGTCGGTTCATACGTTCATTATGACCGTAAGTTAGATGCAAAATTAGCAGCTGCCATGTTATCTATCAATGCATTTAAAGGTGTTGAATTTGGAATTGGCTTTGAAATGGCGCGCCGTAAAGGCTCTGAAGTTCATGATGAAATCATTTGGTCAGAGGAAGAAGGCTATACACGTGCAACCAACCGACTTGGTGGTTTAGAAGGGGGAATGTCTACTGGAATGCCAATTGTCGTACGTGGTGTCATGAAACCAATTCCTACTTTATATAAACCGTTGCAAAGTGTAGATATTGAAACGAAAGAGCCATTTAAAGCAAGTGTAGAGCGTTCGGATAGCTGTGCAGTACCAGCAGCATCAGTTGTTGCAGAGCATGTTATTGCCTGGGAAATAGCGAATGCAATATTAGAACAATTCCATAGCGATCAATTACCTCAACTAAAAGCTCAAATCGACGAACACCGTCGTTATACAAAGGGGTTCTAATATGCGGGTACCAGTAGCGACGAAATCGCATCAATATGAGGTTGTCCTTGGTCATAAATTTTTAGTAGAAGCAGTAAAATCATTTGATGATAAGCTTCAAAAAGCGGATAAGCTCATTGTTTTTACGGATGCTAATGTGTGGGCAGCACAAGGAGATTATTTCAAGGCTAATTTCCCTTATCATTTTGAGGTCTTTGTCTTACCAGGTGGTGAGGCATGTAAAACCTTTGAACAATATAATGCAGCGCAAACATTTTTACTTGAACAAAAATGCTCGCGTAAATCATTTGTTTTTGCATTTGGTGGGGGAGCTGTAGGTGATTTAACAGGCTTTGTTGCAGCTACTTATATGCGAGGGGTGCCGTTTATTCAAATCCCAACGACGATTTTGGCACATGACTCAGCAGTAGGTGGTAAAACAGCTATTAACCATCCGCTAGGTAAGAATATGATTGGTGCGTTTTATCAACCTGAGGGAGTTATTTACGATACTGTCTTTATCGAAAGCTTACCTGAACGCGAGGTACGTTCAGGAACAGCAGAAGTGATCAAGCATGCGATGATTTCTAATGCAGCGTGGTTAGAGGAATTAATGGCTGCTGAGACAGTTATTCATTTCACGACCGAAGAATTAGCGAAACAGCTTAGAAAAGGTATTGAAGTGAAGGCGCAAATAGTAGCAGAAGACGAGACTGAGCAATCCGTGCGAAAATTTTTAAATCTAGGCCATACTTATGGGCATGCCATTGAAGCGGCCGCTGGTTATGGAAAAGTAGCACATGGCGAGGCTGTCATGATTGGTCTAGTATATTGTTTATTATTAAGTGAACGATACGGTGAATTAGATCGTAACTTCACTACAGCATTTTTGCAGTTTGCAGTGAAGAATGGCTATCCATTTGAAGCTGTAAAAGAATATTCATTTGAACAGTTAACAGAGTATTTAATGAAAGATAAAAAAGCGGAGTATGGTATTTTACAATTTGTGTTGTTGGAGAAAATTGGTAAACCGTTCGTGCAACCAATTGATTTAGCGGAGTGTAGAGAAGTAGATGCCGAATTCCGACAACTATTAGCGGAGGTGCTTGTATGATTCGTGGACTTAGAGGAGCAATTACAATTGAATCTGACAAGCCAGAGCTTGTATGGAATGAGACAGCAAGATTAGTGAGTGAAGTAGTAGCAGCCAATAATGTAGAAATAGATGATATTGCTTCTATATTAATATCTACAACACCTGATATTACGTCAGCATTTCCGGCACGTGCTGTACGGTTAATGGACGGATGGCAATATGTGCCTGTCATGTGTACGCATGAAATGGACGTGCCAAACGCATTACCACTTTGTATTCGTGTATTAATCCATGCAAATGTGGAAGTAGCACAAAAGGATGTAAAACACTTGTATCTCAATGATGCAGTGAAATTAAGACCAGATTTAGCCCAAGCTAAATAATAGAGGAGATGTTTGAGATGAAATGGAAACAACAATTGGACGGTATGCAAGCATATAAGCCTGGCAAACCAATTGAAGAAGTACAACGTGAATATGGCTTACAAGAAGTCGTAAAATTAGCATCTAATGAAAACCCATTTGGGTGCTCACCTAAGGTAACTGCTTATTTACAAAATAATTCAGTAAATCATGCGATCTATCCAGACGGCTATGCGCAAAATTTACGTACAGCTGTTGCAAATCATCTAGGTGTCAAAGAAACACAGCTTCTTTTTGGTAACGGCTCTGACGATATTATTGCAATTATTACTCGTGCATTGTTGTATCCAGGTGTAAACACAGTGATGGCAGACCCATCCTTCTCCCAATACCGGCACAATGCTGAAATAGAAGGCGCAGAGGTACGCAAAGTTCCGTGTATCGAAGGTGCACATGATCTAGATGCAATGGCAGAAGCAATTGATGGTAATACATCGATCGTTTGGATTTGTAGTCCAAATAATCCAACAGGTGTGGTGATACCTGATGTTGAGTTGCGAGCATTTTTAGCTAAGGTTCCAAATGATGTGCTAGTAGTTTTAGATGAGGCATATATCGAATACGTAACGCATCCTGGTCACAAAGATACTCTACCTTTAATAGACGAGTTTCCAAATGTACTATTAATGCGTACATTCTCAAAAGCATATGGTCTTGCTTCTTTCCGAGTTGGTTATGCAATTGGGCAACCAGAAGTAATTGCAAAGCTTGATCCAGTAAGAGCGCCATTTAATAATACAATTTTAAGCCAAGCAGTTGCGGCAATCGCTTTAAGTGATCAAGAATATATAAATGCTTGCCGTGAAGCAAATGAAAAAGGTAAAAAACAATATATTGAATTCTGTAAGAAACATAATTTAAAATACTTCCCTTCTGATACGAACTTTATTTTCTTTAATACGAATACTGATAGTGATGTTGTTTTCAATGAGCTAATGAAACGAGGTTTTATAGTCCGCAGTGGAAATGCTTTAGGATTACCTGGGTTTATCCGCGTGACAATCGGAACAGAGGATCAAAATGCAGCGTTGTTACGCCACCTTGAAAACGTCCTAAAAGAGCAAGGAGTTTTCGCATGATACGCAACGTGCTTGTTATTGGGCTAGGCCTAATTGGAGGCTCGATTGCATTGGCATTGCAAAAGGCACCAGAAACAAAAATTATTGGCTATGATATGGATCCGAAAACTCGTGAACATGCGAAAACATTAAATATTGTTCATGATATTGTGACAGATCCAAAAGAAGTGGTGGCCGACGTGGATGTAATCATTTTTGGAACTCCTGTCAACGCAACGCTTGAATGGATGGAACAATTAAAAACATGGCCGTTAAAAAATAAAGTCATCGTAACAGATACAGGGAGTACAAAAAAGAAGATTATGCAAAAGGCTGGGGAACTACGTGAGTTAGGTATTACCTTTATTGGAGGACATCCAATGGCAGGCTCACATAAAAGCGGTGTTTTAGCTGCAAAGGCTCACCTTTTTGAAAATGCGTATTATATGCTAACACCGCTCGCCGGTGAAGAAATTGTCAATATGGCACAGCTTGAAAGTCTCTTAAAATTTACACATGCAAAGGTTGTTAGTGTATCTGCTCGTGAGCATGACCATATGACAGCTGTAGTAAGTCATTTTCCGCATGTCGTTGCTGCTTCTCTTGTGCATCAATTGGGCGGAGAAAACGGGGAATATCCGATGACACGCTCACTTGCTGCAGGTGGCTTCCGTGATGTAACGCGTATTGCCTCATCCAATCCAGTTTTATGGCGAGATATTACATTACAAAATCGAGAAGAGCTAATTGCACAGCTAGAAGGCTGGGAAAAGGAAATGAGTCGTGTGAAGGAGCTGCTTTTCAATGGTAGCTCAGATGACATAGAAACATACTTTGCTGTTGCTAAAGAGCTAAGAGATGAATTACCGATTAGTGCAGGAGCAATGTTCACATCATTTGACTTATATGTTGATGTTCCTGACTATCCGGGGGTTATTTCTGAGGTGACAGGCTTACTTGCAGACGAAGCGATTAGTATTACAAATTTACGTATCGTCGAGTCACGAGAAGACGTTTTCGGGATTCTTGTTATTAGCTTACAAAGTGAAAGTGATCGTGAACGTGCGGCAGCGTGTATACAAAAGCGTGCTAATTACGAAACATATATTTCATAGGCATCCTAGGAAATGCCTATTTAAAAGAAAGCGTCGGCATTACGGCGCTTTCTATCTTCATAATATTGGAGGGAAGAAAACGATGAGTGAAAAAGTATTACAATATGATAAACCTTCCTTACAAGGGACTTTAACGATTCCAGGTGATAAATCTATCTCACACCGTTCCGTTATGTTTGGAGCCATTGCAACGGGTAAAACAACAGTTGACGGCTTTTTATTAGGTGAGGATTGTTTAAGTACAATTGATTGCTTCCGCAAGCTCGGTGTGAAAATTGACGTAGAAGGAACAAATGTATCCATCGACAGCCCGGGTATAGAGGGGTGGCAAGAACCTACAGAGGTACTATATACAGGGAATTCTGGTACAACGACACGCTTAATGCTAGGGATTCTAGCCGGATCTACTGTACATTCAGTAATGACAGGGGATGCGTCCATAGGAAAACGACCAATGCGCCGTGTTATTGATCCGTTACGTCAAATGGGTGCACACATTACTGGAAGGGCAAATGGACAATATACGCCATTAGCCATTCAAGGTACAGCCTTACAAGCTATTGATTACCACATGCCTGTTGCAAGTGCGCAGGTGAAGTCAGCTGTTTTACTTGCTGGTTTACGCGCTGAAGGTACTACAATTGTACGAGAAATGGAAGTATCTCGAGACCATACGGAGAGAATGCTACGTCAGTTTGGTGCACAGGTTGATGAAGTGGATGGTGTTATTTCATTAAAAGGAGGACAAACTTTAACAGGGACACATGTGTCTGTGCCAGGTGATATTTCATCTGCGGCCTTTTTCTTAGTAGCAGGGGCCATCTGTGAGGATAGTAAAATAACGCTAGAAAATGTCGGAATTAATCCAACACGGGATGGTATCATCGACGTGCTTCATAATATGGGCGCATCTATAACACTTATGCCAAATGAAGATAGCCAATCAGAGCCGACGGCAACAATTACAATTGAAACGTCGACATTAAGAGGCACTACAATTGAGGGAGATATTATTCCTCGTCTTATCGATGAAATCCCGATCCTGGCTTTATTAGCAACGCAGGCAAACGGTAAAACTATTATTAAGGATGCCGAGGAGTTAAAAGTGAAGGAAACAGACCGGATAACGGCTGTTGTGGATGAATTGAAAAAACTAGGTGCTAATATTGAAGCTACTGAGGATGGAATGATTATTGAAGGACCAACTCCATTATGTGGTGCTAGCCTTAAAACCTATGGTGATCATCGTATAGGAATGATGGGTGCTGTTGCAGCACTAATAACAGATGGGGCTGTAACTTTAGATGACGTAGAATGTATTGCTGTTTCTTATCCATCGTTTTTCGAGCATATAGAGGAAGTAAAGTAATGTCATATCTTCATTCAGTAGAAGAATCCACCTCTAAAGGTAGTATGATGAATGCTGCTGCAAGCACCTACTGAAATAGAGGAACTCAGTCTAAAAACGCCATGTCCTGTAGCAATTTATCTGTGCGAAAGCGAAGCGACAGCAACACGGTTTTATCTGTGCGAAAGCGAAGCGACAGCAACAACAACAAGAACAACATACGACTGGGTGACCAACATCGCGCTGCTGGTCTACGGGCACTACGCATTCGCGCAAAAAACATCTGTTGGCCTAAAGCCACCGGCCGATGTCACGGATTTTCAAATAATGAATAAAGTCAGTTAGCCTAAAACCTTCGTATCCTGCGAAAAAGGCTAACTGACCTGCATCGGTAAAAAGCCAAGTCCTGTGGCATTACCGAAATGACTGACATCGTGTCGGCCCTCGTGCATGCCTGGGCATAATTCAAAATCCGGAAGCATTGTTTATCTGTAGTGAAAGCAAAGCGTCAGCTACAATTACGCCAAGGCGAAATTGATATTTGACTCTCCAAGTCTTTTGGGGAGTTTTTTCTTGTTTCGAGAGAAAATGTTTTGTAGCATAAAGGTATTAATGAAAGAATAGGTGAATGACTGTGAACAATGCGATGACTGAAATGATGCAAGCACTTGAACAAGGGGACTTAGCATTAATTGAACAGCTACTTGAAACATTTTTAACGAAAGAGCTACCTGAGGACATTTATGCGCTAGCTGAAATTTTTATGCAGTATGGATATATGAAGGAAGCTGACCGTGTACTGGAGCATTTACAATTTTTATTCCCAGAAGAGGCACAGTTGAAAATTGATCGTGCAAACGTCTTAATGGAACTTGGCGATGAAGATGAAGCGTTAGATTTTTTATTAGAAGTAGAGGAGGCAGCTCCAGAATATCCTCAAGCATTATTAGTATTAGCGGATTATTATCAAATGCAAGGATTGTTTGAAGTAGCAGAAATGCGCATCAATGAGGCACTATCTATATTACCTGATGAGCCATTATTACAATTTGCTAAAGCGGAGCTTTTATTTGAAACTGGTCGCTTCTTAGAGGCTGCGAGACTATATGAAGAATTGTATGAACAACAAGTTGAATTTGCTGGGGTTAGTCTTACTGAACGACTTGCTGAGGTGTATCGTGCAGGAGCTGCCTATGAAACGGCCTTAGATTACTATTTAAAAGCACTGGAAGATGAAGTAAAGCCAGATGTTTTATTTGGTGCAGCGTATTCAGCCTTTCAATCACAAAAATATGAAATGGCCATTAAACAATTAGAGGAATTAAAAGAATTAGACCCGGATTATTTTTCAGCCTATTTATTGCTTGCTGAAAGCTATACCATGACGGAGGACAATAAAAAAGCATACGCTGCCATTCTGGAAGGATTAAAGCGTGACGAATACGATAAATCCTTATTTTTATTCGCCGGTAAAATGGCTTTAAAAACTGGTTTACCAGATGAGGGCGAGCAGCATCTACGTGAAGCCATTGCCTTAGATCCTGAATACATGGAGGCAGTATTAGCATTAATCTCCGTGTTGGCACAGCAAGAGCGTCATGAGGATGTAATAGAATTATTTGAAACGTTGCAAAAAAATGATTTTGAATGGAGCACCTTATATCCATTTGCTGCGGTTGCATATGAAAATTTAGAATTGTACGACCGTGCATACGAATTTTACCGTTTGGCATATAATGATTTTAAGGAAGACGCAGCATTTTTAGAAAAGTATGTTTATTTCTTGTTAGAGGAAGGAAAACGTTCAGAAGCTAAAGAAGTGCTCGGTCAATTAATAACTATTCAGCCGGGTGAACTAGAGTGGCAAGAGAAGTTAGAAACCTTAGAATTTGAGTAAAGGAGGGAGTGGGTATGACTGCTTCTGTATCAGTTGTCGATAAAAAAGCATTTGTTAGATGGTTTTTAAAAAATTATCAATTGAAACGTCGTGAGTGTGTATGGATTTTGAATTACTTATTAAGTAACGATGAGTTATTAAAACGAATTCGATTTGTTGAAGAAGCTCACTATTGCCCTAGAGCAATGGTAATGTCAACGGTCGATTCAACAGGAGTGCCGTTTCGTTTTTACAAAGGCAATGTAATGACAGCAGATGCTGAGAAATCCTTCCATGATTTACGTTTACACGAGCATGAAGATATGTATATACAATTGAATTTTCCAAATGTACCACCAAGTGCACAATACTTAGCAGTTCTTGAAGAAAACCCTTATATGCCAGAAGCACTGATTGTTAGTGAAAAAGATCGCTTACTGGCAGAAGAGCTGCTTTCCAACAGCTTACTCGTATTCCAAGAAGAAAAATTACTCGCGCAAATTGATGAAGCCCTCGATCAGGGAAATGAAGAGCGCTTTTATGAATTGTCTAATTTGTTACAAGCTTTAAAGGAAACGGCTAATTTACGTTAGTTATAAGTAAAAATGGAATGTCCTTTATCTACCTCAATATGATAACATAACAAGTGAATGATTGTTTTCACTTTTTATTGGCTATCCTATTTGAAGAGTGGAGAAGGGCATTTTTTTATCTTCATGCAGTGGGGTACCAAACCCAACTGCATGAAGATAAAGCCCCGGCGGATGTCACAGATTTTGAAAGGAAGGAATTGTGCAGGCACAATTCAAAATCCGGACGGAATTACGCCAAGGCGAAATGGATTTATGCAACTAGAGGAGGTTTGTGAGATGTATTTTAATGCAAGTGATGTGACATTGTTTATGGCACAGAAGGAATTTATCGATACAGCAATTGTTCCACTCGTAACTGTCGATTTAACTCCTGAAAAAATGAAACAGAGCGGTACAGAGGTGGATTTTTTGTTATCGCTTACATCTTTTATCGAACAGCAGTTTAAAGGTCGTTTATTACTGATGCCACCATTTACGTATAGTGCAACATTAAAAAACGAAGATATGCCGAAGCAATTAGAGGCACAATTACATAATGCTGGTTTTAAGCATGTGTTCTTCATTACTTGTGACCATTTTTGGACAAATATTGGAGATGAAGTAAATGTTATTTGGCTACCAGCTATTCCGCTAGAAAGCATGGATAAAGGCGTGAAAAACTCCATTCTCGAAGATCAATTGCGACAAGTGATTCCGATTTTTTCGACCAAATGGACACAGATTTAACAATTAGTTTCAATAATTGTTCACATTCTCCAGCTTTCCACAGAATGCTATATTGACCAAGCTATGGAGTTGATATATCATAGATATGTCCTAGTATTACTATTTGTAAATGAATGTCCGTTGGACTGACCTTTAAGTTAGAGGGGGGAAAAAAATGAGTAATAATCGAGTTTCACGTCGTCAATTCCTAAGCTATACACTAACTGGTGTAGGTGGCTTTATGGCGGCAGGTATGCTGATGCCAATGCTTCGTTTTGCGATTGACCCAGTACTACAAAGTCATGCTGGTGGTAACTTTGTAAAAACAGAGCATAAAATCGCTGATATTACTGACAAACCTGTTAAAGTTGACTTAACATTTGAACAAGTTGATGCATGGTACAAATCAGACGTAACAAACGTAGCATGGGTTTTCAAACAAGGCGATCAAATCGTTGCATTATCTCCTGTTTGTAAGCATTTAGGATGTATGGTGGACTGGGGAACAGATTCAACACACCCAGATCAATTCTTCTGTGCTTGTCATGGTGGACGCTATGAGAAGAATGGTAATAACGTAGCAGGAACACCACCATTAGGTCCATTGGATGAATATGAAATTAAAGAAGATGATGGTTACTTATCGCTTGGGCCAATTCATCCAAATACTCTAGTTAAGTAAGGGGGTACAAAACAGTGCTAAATAAAATTTATGATTGGGTCGATGAACGCTTAGATATTACACCGATTTGGCGTGATATTGCCGACCACGAAGTGCCAGAGCACGTGAACCCTGCACATCATTTTTCAGCATTCGTTTACTGTTTCGGTGGATTAACTTTCTTCATCACGGTAATTCAAATTCTATCAGGTATGTTCTTAACAATGTACTATGTACCAGACGTAGTGAATGCTTGGAAATCAGTTTATTATTTACAAAACGAAGTAGCATTTGGTGAAATCGTACGCGGTATGCACCACTGGGGAGCTTCATTAGTAATCGTTATGATGTTCTTACATACACTTCGTGTATTCTTTACAGGTTCTTATAAGAAACCTCGTGAATTAAACTGGATGGTTGGTGTAGGTATTTTTGGTGTAATGATGGGTCTTGGTTTTACAGGATACTTATTGCCTTGGGATATGAAAGCATTATTCGCTACAAAAGTAGGTATCCAAATTGCTGCATCCGTACCGTTTATCGGTGAATGGATTAAAATCTTATTAGCGGGTGACTCAACTATTCTTGGTGCTCAAACGTTAACACGATTCTTTGCGATTCATGTATTCTTCTTACCTGCAGTATTGTTTGCATTACTTGCAGCACACTTTATCATGATTCGTCGTCAAGGAATTTCAGGGCCGTTGTAATAGTTCTTGACGGTTCGATGATTTTTTAAAGGAGGGGACATAATGCATCGCGGAAAAGGAATGAAATTTGTTGGTGATTCTCGTATTAAAGCGAATCACAGAATGCCGAACGTTCCAAAGGATTATTCCGAATATCCAGGTAAGACGGAAGCTTTCTGGCCGAACTTCTTACTAAAAGAATGGATGGTTGGTGCTGTATTTTTAATTGCATATTTAATATTAACAGTTGCACATCCATCACCACTTGAAGGACCAGCTGATCCGACAAGAGCGTACATTCCATTACCGGACTGGTACTTCTTATTCTTGTATCAATTATTAAAATACACATATGCTTCAGGTCCATATAATGTTATTGGAACTGTTATAATTCCAGGTCTTGCATTTGGAGCGCTATTATTAATGCCATTTTTAGATAAAAGTCCAGAACGTCGTCCATCTAAACGTCCGTTACCAACAGCGTTTATGTTATTGACTCTAGCAGCTATGTTTTACTTAACATGGGAAGCAGTTGCTAACCATGACTGGGAAGCTCAAAAAGTAATGGGCGCAATTGAACAAGAAGTTAAAGTTACTATTGATGAATCACTACCAGGTTATAAAATTTGGACTGGTGAAACAAGTGACGCAGCTCAATCTTGTATCGGTTGTCATGCGGCTGACTTAAAAGGTGGCCCAGCTGCTCCAAAATTACTTGGTAATACACTAACAGCTGACGAAGTTGAAGATATTATCCATAACGGTCGAGGCAAAATGCCACCTGGTGTATTCAAGGGTACAGATGAAGAAGCGAAGCAAATAGCTGAATTTGTTGCGAGCTTAAAAGAAGATAAATAAGTATAGTTTAAAAGAGTCAGGAAACTGGCTCTTTTTTTCTTCTAGTATAATAATGTGACTGTTACAACTTCAAAAAAGTTCCCGCAAAATGTATTTTAGTTCTATAATATTTACGAGAATAAATTTAAGTATTCGAAAGTGGCTGGGCAGTCACTGGAATTTATGTAGTACTAACCGTGTGCAATACCCAACCATTTGATGTGGTCTATTTTCAAGGGAAATGTTAGAAAAAAGCTCATCAACAAAAGATAGGGATGACATTGGTTAAAATGAAATCAACCTCACGTTAAGGATAATAGTTTGTGGCAAATTACATACATAATAACAATTAAAAAAGGCATCTTAGTAAAGACAGAAGATAAAGGAGTTTTAATTATGCAAATTACACGTGCAAATATTTGGTTTCTCCTTACACATAAATCATTTTTAATATTATTACTTATTATTAATCTATTAGGTACTATTTACGGTTACTATTGGTATGGATGGCAGCTTGCCATCACGAAGCCCATTTTTTATATTTTTGTGCCGGATAGCCCAACAGCTAGCTTATTCTTTTGCTTTGTATTGATAGCTTGGATTATGGATAAAAAATGGCCACTTATGGAAGTGCTAGCACTTGTTACATCGGTGAAATATGGAATCTGGGCTGATGTAATGAATATTTGGACGCTGATTGAAACTGGATCTATAGGTTGGCAAGGCTGGATGCTTGTAGGCTCGCATTTTGCAATGGCTGTCCAAGTAATTTTGTATCTCGGTAAATATGTTTTTTCATATTGGCATATTGCTGTAGCAGCGGTATGGACATTGCATAACGATGTGATTGATTATGTATTTGGCCAAATGCCGATGTATCGTGATTTAGCAGATTATACAAGCTATATCGGCTATTTTACTTTTTGGTTATCAGTTACATGCATTTTTTTAGCCATCTTCTCAATTAGATGGCGCAAATATTTGCCGAATTAGGTAAATGATTATAGAATTATAGTATCCAAGTAGAAAGGGGTTAGAAAATTGTCAACAAGTATGTATATTGTTTATTTTGCAATCATAATGCTACTACCACTTTACGCACAGATGAAAGTAAAGGGCACGTATAATAAGTTTGCAAAAGAACGTACAATGAAGGGACAAACAGGTGCAGAGGTAGCGCGTGCGATTTTAGATGCGAACGGCTTATATGATGTACGAGTTGTTCCAACACAAGGTGTGTTGTCTGATCACTATAATCCAGCAACAAAAACAGTTGCTTTATCAGAAAGTAACTTCTACGAGGCGAGTATTGCTGGTGCTGCAGTTGCTGCCCACGAGGTTGGCCATGCCATTCAGCATAAAGAAGCTTATTCAATGCTGACATTACGTAGTAAGCTAGTGCCAATTGCAAATATTTCATCAAATATGTCTTGGATATTTGTAATGATTGGTATTTTTTCTCACCTAACCAATATGTTATTACTAGGTATCGTATTGTTAGCAGCAGGTGTAGTTTTCCAATTAGTAACGTTACCAGTAGAGTTTGATGCATCAAAGCGTGCATTAGTGCAAATGAACTCTCTAGGAATTATTACAAATGAAGAAGAGCGCCCAGCACGCAAAGTGTTAAGTGCTGCAGCATTAACATATGTTGCCGCGGCAGCAGTAGCCGTATTAGAATTATTACGTTTAGTATTAATCTTTACAAATATGCGAAGTGACGACTAATAAAAAACTTGTTGTAGTGGTAATTCACTATAGCAAGTTTTTTAATCCGTTAATTTACTATGTAAAAAAAAGCCTACCTTCAACGAAAAAGTAAAATGTTTTATTCGAGGAGAGCAGGCAGATATAATGTTATTGGAGCGGTTGTTTTTCGTCGTCTAGCGTGAAGCCTTCTCCTGCTACGTCTCGTACTTCTATTATAGATACGAATGCGTGTGGATCAACCTCATGTACAATAGATTTTAAACGTACAACCTCATTACGGCCAATGACACAATAAATCACTTCTTTTTGTTGCTTAGTAAAATGGCCATGACCTTCAAGTATAGTAATACCACGTTCCATTCGTAATGCGATCATCTCAGCAATGGCGCTAGATTTTTCAGATATAATAAGTGCTCCACGTGCAGCATATGCTCCTTCTTGAACAAAATCAATGACGCGCGCACCAACAAATACCGCAACAAGGGTATACATCATAGAGCGTGCATCTAAAAATGTTAGCCATGATAGGATAATGACGATTGCGTCAAAGATGAACATCGTTTTACCCATACTCCAGCCAAAATATTTATGCCCAAGGCGAGCCAAAATATCTACACCACCAGTTGTACCACCGAAGCGAAAGACGATACCGAGCCCTAGTCCAACAAAAACCCCTGCAAAAAGAGCAACAAGTAACAGATCGTCCTCTAAATGAATAGTAAATTGATACTTTTGGAAAACTTTTAGGAAAACTGAAACAGATAAAGTTCCAACAAGCGTATAAATAAATGATTTTTTCCCAAGTAAACGATAACCAATAATAAACATAGGAATGTTTAATAGTAAATTCATTAAAGCAGGGTCCCAGCCAAGTGTAAAATAAAGTATAAGTGTAATCCCACTTAGGCCACCTTCACCAAGGTGATTTTGCATGTTGAAGTGGACGAAGCCGAAGCTAAAAATTGCAGCCCCGAGCATTATTGCGATAATATTGCTAATTTTGATCTGTTTTAGCATATGACCTCCTGAAGTTCCTAACAAATGAAGTAGTGCTATCTATTATCTGACATTTTATTGTTTTTGACAACAATGGTGTAAATTTTATACGATGGTAAGTAGGAGTGTGATTTAGATGACTGAACAAGTGACAATGCAAGCTTTACAGCAGCGTGTAGATGATTATATAGGACAATTTAAGGAAGGCTATTTCCCGCCATTTGAGTTACTGGCACGTCTAACCGAGGAACTTGGTGAATTGTCTCGTGAGGTGCAGGATGTTTACGGGCAAAAGAAGAAAAAGAGTACTGAGGAAGCGAACAGTATTGAAGAAGAATTAGGTGACTTTTTCTTTGTTTTAGTGTGCTTTGCAAATGCGCAGGGCATTAAATTAGATGAAGCACTTTTACGCGTTATACATAAATTTGAAACAAGAGATAAAGATCGCTGGACTAGAAAGGATGGAGAATAATGTCAATTCGTGTAGCAATAGCAGGACCTAGGGGAAAAATGGGGGCTGAGGCTGTACATACGGTCATGAAGCATGACAAAATGGAATTAGTAGCTGTATTAGATTATAAAGATGTAGGAAAAACATTAGCTGATTTGGAGATGTTTCCGGCAAGTTATACGGCTCCAATCTTTACAGATATGTCTGACCTTGTAGAGGCGACTGCACCAGACGTATTAGTAGATTTAACAAGCCCGCATGCAGTATACAAACATACTAAAGAGGCCTTGAATTTAAATGTACGACCTGTAATTGGTACAACAGGCTTTACAGATGAACAACTAGTGGAATTATCAGCAATGGCTAAAGAGAAAGAGCTAGGCTGTATTATTGCTCCTAACTTTGCGATAGGGGCTATCCTTATGATGAAATTTGCTAAGGAAGCGGCAAAATATTTACCTGATATTGAAATTATTGAAATGCATCATGATCAAAAGCTGGATGCTCCATCAGGAACAGCTGTTAAAACGGCACAATTGATTCAAGAGGTGCGAACACAAAAGATCCAAGGACATCCAGAAGAAAAAGAAACGATCGAAGGTGCAAGGGGTGGAGAATTTGATGGCATGCGTATTCACTCTGTTCGATTACCAGGTTTAGTAGCACACCAACAAGTGTTATTTGGCGGAGATGGGCAGCTATTAACAATTCGTCATGATTCATTAAACCGTAATTCTTTTATGTCTGGTGTAGCATTTTGCGTAGAAGAGGTCATGAAAATGGATCAACTTGTATATGGTTTAGAAAACATCATCTAAAGATTGGGATGGAAGCATTATGAAAATCGCATTAATTGCACATGATCGTAAAAAAGATAATTTAGTACAGTTTGCTATTGCTTATCGAAATATTTTAAATGAGCATATGTTGTTTGCTACAGGTACAACAGGACAGCGTGTTATGGAAGCTACAGGCTTAGAGGTAACACGTTTTCGTTCAGGACCACTCGGTGGCGATCAACAAATTGGTGCTATGATTGCCAATAATGATATGGACATGATCATTTTTTTCCGTGATCCATTAACAGCACAACCACATGAGCCAGATGTTTCTGCACTTATTCGTCTTTGTGATGTTTACCAAGTGCCACTGGCTACAAATATGGGAACAGCAGAAATATTACTAAAAGGCCTACAAGAAGGCTTTGTGGATTGGAGACTGATTCAAGAAAGAAGAAATTAAAAAAAGACGTGATTTAGAAAGGATGATAATCGAATGAAAAAGCTTAAAATTGGCATTACCTGTTATCCAACAGTTGGAGGCTCTGGTGTTATCGCAACAGAATTAGGAAAAATGCTTGCAGAGAGAGGGCACGAGATTCATTTCATCACCTCAAGCGTACCATTTCGATTGAATAAAATTTATCCAACCGTCTTTTTCCATGAAGTAGAAGTTAGCAATTATTCAGTATTTCAATATTCGCCATATGATATAGCATTAGCGAGTAAAATGGCGGACGTGATTAAGGATGAAGAACTAGATGTGCTTCATGTGCATTATGCAATACCACATGCTGTCTGTGCTGTTTTGGCACGTGAAATGAGTGGTCGTGACATTGGGATTGTCACAACGTTACACGGTACAGATATTTCTGTGCTTGGGCAGGATTCCACTCTTTCACAGGCAATTAAGTATGGCATTGACAAATCTGATATCGTAACGACAGTGTCAGAGGCATTAAAGCAACAAACATACGAGCTTATTGATACAGTAAAGCCGATTAACACGATTTACAACTTTGTTGATGAACGTGAATACTTCCCACGCAATCCAGGAAACTTAAAGGAACAGTTTGGAATTGAAGAAGATGAAAAAGTTATTATTCATGTATCTAACTTCCGTAAAATTAAAAATCTTCCGCATATTATAGACGCCTTTATGAAAATTCGTGCGAACATGAAGGCAAAGCTATTGCTTGTAGGAGATGGTCCAGAAAAGCATCGTGTAATGGATCAAGTAAAGGAAAGTCCTTATATGGAGGATGTTTTATTTTTAGGCAAACAAGAAAATTTAGCTGAATTGTATGCGATAAGTGACCTTAAATTATTACTATCACAGCAGGAATCATTCGGGCTAGTTTTACTTGAAGCAATGGCTTGTGGTGTACCTTGTATTGGATCAGCTGTAGGCGGTATTCCAGAAGTCATTGAACATGGGGTAGATGGCTATATAGTGGAATTAGGTGATACGGATGCAGTGAAAGAGTATGCTGTAAATCTATTGAAGGATGAAGAGAAATTACAACATTTCCGAGAAGCAGCTATCCGTGCTGTTGATGAAAAATTCCATTCATCTAAAATTGTAGAACAATATGAAAAATTGTACGAAAAGGTTGCTGAAAGAAATCATGCAAAACAATAAAGAATGGCAAGCAGCCTATTCAGTTATTGAACAACTAGAATACGCAGGCTTTGAGGCAGTGATCGTCGGTGGTGCAGTACGAGATGCTATACTCGGTCGTCCAGCCCACGATGTAGATGTTGCGACAAATGCCATGCCAGACGAAGTAAAGTCTATCTTTGATCGCACAGTTGATATAGGGATTCAGCATGGGACGGTACTTGTTATCGTGCCAGCTGGATCGGTGGAGGTAACGACATATCGCACAGATGGTGAATATACGGATCACCGTAGACCCGAGGAAGTGCAATTTGTACGTTCGTTAAAAGAAGATCTACAGCGCCGAGACTTTACGATGAATGCCATAGCGATGCGCCGTGATGGTTCTTTTGTTGATTTTTATGGAGGACGCCAAGATATTGAGGCTGGTGTAATTCGAGCTGTTGGTGATGCACAGAAACGTTTTTCGGAAGATGCATTACGAATGCTACGGGCCATACGTTTTTCAGCACAGCTCGGTTTTCTAATTGAATTAGAAACCTTGAAAGCAATGCAGGACAAGGCTGATAATATTTCTTGGATCGCGAAAGAGCGTATAAAGGCAGAGCTCGATAAGCTATGGGTAGGGAAAGATGTTTTTAACGGTATAAAAAAGCTTAAGGAAAGTAGCTTAGTGAATTATTTGAATGGTACTTTTCAAGCGAATGACTGGTCTGAATTTAACACGCGGGACAAGTTATTAGGCTGGGCATATTTCGCGGTATTACAGGGTGATCATTGGCGAGAAGTGCTAGGTGACTATCGTTTATCGAATAAGGAGATGGCATTTGTAAAAGCTGTGTTAGAAGCTTTAAAAGCTTTAAAAAATGGCTGGACGAAAATGGATTACTTTTTATATACTCAACAGGAACTTGAAGCAGCTTGTTATTTTGCGGAATTGAGACAGCTTGATGTTGAAATGCCACAACAAAGTATACTTGAAATACAGACAGCTCTTCCTATTAGACATAAACAGGAGCTTATTGTAAAAGGTACAGATTTGTTAAAATGGTCCGGAATAAAAGGTGGGCCATGGGTAAAAGAAGCGTTGCAGGCGATGCTTGAAGCAGTTGTGAATGGTGAATGTGCTAATGAGCACCATCAAATAAAAGCTTGGTTTGAGCGTGAGTATGTTCGTAAGCATGAAAACACTTAATATTACTATAATTATTACAAATTGAAATGTAGTTATTCTAGAAAAGAGTTACCAAAAAACAACTAAAAGAATTCGGTTATTGAAGTTGTTAGACATAGTTATTTCATTAGGCAGCGGTTGGGGCATGAGTTTCGATATTGTATCGGACTCATGCCTTATTATTGTGCCTTAGAAATTTTCCTAATTCCATTGTCGAGCTGTTTAATTCGTGCTTCCGTGCTTCAACAGGTCTTTAACTGGTGCGAGTTTCGATAGTTTCATTGAGTATTTTCATGGATGGTCACTTTTTGAATAATTTCTAATACGTTTGTGTAAATTTTCTTGAATTTGTACACACAAAGAAGTGCAGAAGAAAAATAAACAAAAGCCCTTGTTTTATACAAGGATTTCATAGTAATGTTTTGTCTATGGATAATCCCATGATACTGATGTTTTTCAGTTTTAAGCTTTATACGATTTTATATTTGATAAGAAAATGTTAAAATATAATAAGGTGAAATCCTCCAAAAAATATAATTAAATAGGGTTTATCACCAAAAGTTGTGGATGACTTTTGTTAAAACTTCTACTATGTAAATAGTTGATTGGAGTGGAGACTGGGCGACTCCTCGGGGATCAGCGATAGAGGAACGAAGGCTAACAGCATCACATCCTGTGATAACGCCTCCGTGACCAACATCGAGTTGGCTCGAGACCCTGCAGCGCAGCGGATGTTTTCTGTGCGAAAGCGTAGCGACAGCAACACCAAAAGCGGCTCATCGGACGCCCCCAGGAAGCTTTGCTCTGTGCGAAAGCGAAGCGACAGCAACAAATGTTTTCTGTAGCGAAAGCGAAGCGGCAGCTACAAATGTTTTATCTGTGCGAAAGCGTAGCGACAGCAACAAAGCGCCCAGTCGGAACGAAAATCAACCACACGTTTTGGTGATGATCCTTAATTAGAAAAATTATAAAAAGCTATTTAAAAAATTGATTATGGTCAAATGTGACTGTATGCAGTATGATAATAATTATTATTAAGTGTCAGCTATTTGTTTAAAGAAATGATTTGAACGTGGATATGACCATGAAGAATGAATAGCCTTGAATTAAAAGAGTTTTGAACTCATGAAAATATAGCAAGTGACCAAAAAGTGACCAATTACCATACGTCATCTAAAATAAGGTCGCTTGCTTTTGCTTTATCTTTTTCGTCATCGTTTTAGAAGGAACGTTTGGAGAAAAATGAGAAAACAACGTTAATACATAAACAAAATAATGTGTTAGTAGTTCCAGAAATTCAATATCAAGAATTCACTGATGTGGATCAAGATTCTTAAGGTAAGTCTTTACATCAAATTTTCAATTTAATAAAAAATAAGTGATAGTATATTTTAATAAAGGATTGATTTAAGCATGAGTATTTCCATGAAGGATGAAATTTTAAAAAGAATATTAGCTGCTAATGGTGAAGCTGTTTCGGGTCAAGAGCTAGCAGATTCCCTTGGAGTATCCCGTACAGCTGTATGGAAGCATATGCAATCGCTACAGGAGGAAGGCTACACATTTGAAACGGTAAAGAAAAAGGGCTATGTATTGATTGGTGTGCCTAATAGCTTAAGTCCAACTCAAATTGAACTATTTTTAAATACAGAACGTTTTGGACGTGAAATTCATTATTTTGATGTTGTAGATTCGACACAAATAATCGCTCATAAGCTTGCACAGGAAGGCGCTACACATGGCACGATTATAATCGGGGAGGAGCAAACTGCTGGTCGTGGTCGTATGGCACGTCCATGGGAATCTGCAAATGGCACAGGTATTTGGATGACCGTTATTGTGAGACCGGATGTTACTCCTCAGCAAGCTTCATCGTTTACGCTTGTCGTAGCAGTTGCGGTTACGATGGCGATAAAAACATTATATAAACAAATTGAACCAGCCATTAAATGGCCAAATGATTTGCTCATTAACGGTAAAAAATGTACCGGTATATTAACAGAAATGCAGGCTGAGGCAGACCGTGTACAAGCACTGCTAGTAGGCATTGGTATTAATGCAAACCAGGTTGAATCAGATTTCTCCCCAGAAATTGCTAATATAGCTACGTCTTTACGTTTAGAAGCGGGTGAGGAAATTAATCGTGCAGCCCTTGTTGCATCTATTCTTCAATATTTAGAACAATTCACCGATTTATACGTGAAGGAAGGGTTTGCTAGTATTAAAATGCTATGGGAACAAATGTCATGTACTATTGGGCAACGTATTGAAGTCACGACTTTACGAGGGCGCTTTGAAGGCATTGCCAGTGGGATAACGGATGAAGGTGTACTACAGCTAACAGAGGATAATGGCACAGTCCGGACAATTTATGCTGGAGATATAAAAATTTTATAGAAACAAAAACATTCTCTTAACTAACAAGAACGTATATTTTCGAATGTGAAAATATACGTTCTTTCACATTTTTAGAATTACAATTTAGCTGTGTATATTTTTTTCTCGTTTGTAGTCTTGCCTAAAGAAGATCAGAGAAAGTATTAGTAAAATTATTGGAAGAAAAAAGAATCCAGAGTCATATTTAACTGAGTGCTCCATTTTTAGTCCGAACAAATAAATGAATAAAGTAAAAGAAACAGATAAAGAGATTGTTCCTGCTATCGTTTTCATTACTTGCCCTCCAATAAAAAAATTTTATTTACTTTTTTCTATCACCTTATTTATATCATTCCATACATAAATAAGCTCTTCTACTATTTTTCCGCCAATTTTAATGTCGATGGTATTTACATATTGTGCACCATAATATTCATAGAAATCACGTGTTTTATTTTCTGCTAATACTTCGACAAATACTTTTTCGTATCCTTGTTGTTTAAAATAGGTGAAGATTTCTTTAAGAAGTTGTTTCCCGATTCCCTTTCCATGATATTCTTCTAAAAGATAGATAGAAGTTAAATCAGTTGCATTCGGTACTGAATTAGTTTTTCTTGTGCCACCGGTTGCAAAGCCGATTATTTCATCTTGTTCATTTTCCGCCACCAGTACATAGCTCGTAGCGTCTGAAATATTCTTCTTCCAAAGCATTGTTCGCTGCTCGTAAGATAAGTTATTCAAAAAATCATCTGGAAGAATGCCTTTATATGTTGTTCGCCAACTATCAACATGTACTTTTCCGATTCCTTGAGCATCTTCAATGTTTGCTTGTCTAATTTTCATATTGCTCACCTCAATAATCGTGTTTTATATCAAAGATGATGCCGTAACTGACCTGATTCACCTCAGATTCTGCCTTCACATGCAAGAACTGATTGCTATAATAAAATCCCTTACTAATACATTCATATGGGTATAGAAATATTATATAATAAATGGAAAATTCTTACTACTATTCAAAGGGAGGAACGTAATCATATAATAATCTTATTAAAAAGACAGAATCACAAAAATGTAATTCTGTCTTATCAGTGAAGGAAATTGAATCGGTAGCCTACTTTATTTCAACCTTAATTGTAAGTCACCATGTGAAATAGTTGCTTTTAGTTGGTTATCACCGTTATAAGGTTTCGATACCTTGCTGCTTTGATCCTCGTCATCAACAGTAAGATCCCCAAAGTCAGTTTGTAATTCATAGCCAAATTCACTTTTTTTATTTTGTAAATGCAGTGTAGCATCCCCAAAGTCAGACGTAATAGTGGATTGACCATTTAATGTTCCATCAATGTCCATATCACCATGTTCATTTTCGGCAACAAAGCCATTACTTGAAAATTGTTGTAGCGTCATATCACCAAATGATTGTGTAATCTCTGTTTTATCACCAGTAGTGTCTTTCAAAAGTATGTTTCCAAAATCTTCAATTAGATTTAACTCCTGATATTTCAAACCACGAATGGTTGTATCTCCAAAATTACTATCAAGGACAACGGTTTCCAGTTTTACATCTGCAGGAACATAGATTTTAATGGAAGGAGTTCTAAAGCTAGCAAATCCGAATTGAAAACGATTCTTCTTCTTACTCTTTGTTTCAACAGTTAATGTCTTATCTTTAATACTGTACGTCACATCATCATCATTAATAACATTTGTTTCTAATGCATAACGATCACTAGTAACAATTTCAACATCTCCATAGTGATTAATAATATTGAGATTAGTGAAATCATCTAGTTGATAGGAATTGTTTACTAGTTTATTGTTCTCGGGCAGTTGGATACCTTCATCATTTATCTCAAAACTCCATTTTCCACCAGAGAAATAACCAACTAAAGCTAACAGTACGCCTAAAGCGATCATAGTAATGGCAATATGGGTATGTCGGGAAGTCATTAGTAACCCTCCTTCCGTTTCTTCGTTATTTTATGGAATAGTTTACTTAATGCTTCAACACAAACAATAACGATTGTTTTGATCAAACGAGCAACGATTGGGAAAAGTAGGATGCCCAAACCTGTTACGATAAAGCCAACACCCATAAAGAGTAATGCTGTTGGCCAGTCCTGAGTTAAAATGAAGAAGCCTGAAATAAGTGCAGCGATTCCACCGAAAAAGATACTAAGTACGGTTGCGATAATGGCAATAATAACGCTGAATATAACTGCCCCAAATGAAAAAATAAGTGCTATAGCTACTACAAGTAACGGTAATGAAAGTGGGGCAGATAATATTGCTAGAATGATAAGCCACATCGCAGACACATTCTTCTTAGTTGAAGTTGAGGTTGCCTCTATATCCTTTAATGCATAGTCCGCTATTATTTGTGATGCAACATGGGAAGGGGAGCCTAGTTGTTGAATGACCCGCTGTTCGTTTTCCTCTCCTGCTTCATCGAAATATTCCTCATAATAGGCAAGCGCAGCATCAATCTCATGCGCTGGAAGACGTTGTAATTTCCCCCGAAGCTTTTTCAAATAGCTTGCTCTATTCATCATATTTCCCTCCTAAAAGTACATAATCAACCATTTCTTTATACTGTTGCCATTCTTTTAATAGCTCTAGTAATCGTATTCGACCTTGCTCGGTAATTTGGTAATACCGTCTATTTCTGCCTTGATAGGGCTGATCGTAGGTTGTTAAGCAATTTGCTTTTTGTAAACGACGTAATACTGGGTACAGCGTAGATTCTGATATATCCATCACGGATTGTATTTGCTGTGTTAATGAGTAACCATAAGCATCCTCTTTATCGACGATGGCGAGTACACAAGCGTCAAGTAAAGCTGAGCCAAGTTGAAATGTCATCTTTCCTCACCTCACAATGTAAGACCTATACAAGGTTTCATATTATACGTCATATAGTATGGTGGAAGTATATTACATATATCATTAATTGTCAATGTTCGTAAAAAAACTCAAGAGAAACATATTGTTGACAATAAAAGGCAACTTGATTACGATAAAAATGACAATAGTGTCATTTTTATGTTTGGAGGTAGAAATAATGCCAAAGGTAAGTCATGAATATGTACAGGAAAAGAAAAACAGCATTTTAGAAGCAGCTATAGCAGTATGTAAAGTGAAGCCACTTTATGAAATTACGATGAGGGATATTATTAAAGCGTCAGGAGTAAGTCAGGGTGGGATTTATCGTTATTATTCAGACTTGGATGAAATACTTATTGAGGTTATTAATCAAGTAAATGTTAATGCAGACTATAAACATATTATCGATGAAGTTACGGATACGAGTAATTCTCCCACAAAAACAATCATTAAATTATTTAATTTTCTCGGAGAGTACATGAAGGAAAACGTATCAACAGTGGGCAAAATCCAATTTGAGCTTACGATTTTATTTGCTAACAATCCAGATAGAGAAAAGAAAATTTTATCTGGCATTTATGAGAATGAAAGTGGGCAATATTTTACGCAACAAATTTTTCATTCAATCCATGAGGGTATTTCTTCAGGATGCTTTCAGCTTGAGATTTCGATAGAGGATTTATCTACCTTTATAATGACATCCATTGATGGCATTGTGAGAGACGTTGTCTTGCAAAAATGTTACGGGGTGTTCTCAAATGATCAAGTGCAGTTTGATGAGATTCGATTGATGAATACACTTTGCAAATCCGTATTATTACTATTGGGTTCGAAAGAAGGAGAGGATTAAAGTTGGGAATAGAGGTAAGAAGATTTCTATTTTATACCTTTGCAACGTCTTGGATCATATGGGGCAGTTTAGCCTTATTAACACAGCTAAATTTGCTGAAGTTTGGTAATGCAATATCAATGCTGTTATTTATTCTCGGCGGAATTACTCCTGCAATTTGTGAGATTTGGTTGAAAAAGAAATATTCGACTAAAGAAGAGTTCAAATCATTTATCTATAATGTGAAAAATCCTAAGCATCCTGTATCTTGGTACATATTTGCAATCGGATTGGCATTTATGGCTTGTTTTTTACCAACGCTATGGGGCGGAGCAACTATGGAGAATCCAATGTATTTGGCGTTACTTGAATTACCAATCATGATTATTGGTGGAGGATTAGAGGAAATTGGCTGGCGTGGTTTTTTACAGCCTACATTACAAAAAAGATGGTCTCCCTTCACGAGTACAATGATTGTGGGTGTTATTTGGGCAGTCTGGCATTTGCCATTATGGTTTGTCCTTGGATCAAATCAAATGAACATGAATTTCCTATGGTTTTCTCTAACAGCTTTAGCGCTGTCCTTTTTATTAACAATCATTTACCTCTCCACTAAAAGTATTTTTCTCTGTATTATTTTCCACGCTTTCATTAATTCATTTTGGGATGTCTTTGTACCAGTTACAAATGTAACGTCTGGTTTATTCACATTTTTATTTGCTCTGTTTCTATTTACAATGTTTGAAGTTTATCGAAAATCAAACTTTCAGAAACGAATGGTTTGAGCTTGGTAATAGTTATTGATCGTAATTATTAGAAAATAATATTTGAAGATTACTAGGATAATCTGTTATAGTATGTGCGAAGGGCAGTATCCTTTTGTGAACGGCACCTTCAAAACGCAAGTACAATTTACAAAAATATCTGCCTTGATCTTTTAATGACAGGGACGGAAGAAAACAAGCGTTCAAAAATATAACTTTATACAATGGAATGGGCAATTCTCTCAAAGAGATTTATTTCCTTATCCCTTTATTAAGTTATGGCCTCTAATCAAAAACGAGAGGTGATTTTTGATGACGAACGACACTACCCTTCTGTCCATTTTAGGAACAGAGGGGTTTTTCTGTTTTCTTTCCTTAAAAAAGGAGGACTACATGATGAAAACGACTTCAGATTTTTTAAAGATGAAGGCAGCAGGTGAGAAAATCGTTATGCTCACTGCATACGATTATCCTGCTGCAAAATTTGCCGAGGAAGCAAGCGTCGATATGATTCTAGTGGGAGATTCACTAGGTATGGTAGTACTAGGCTATGATTCTACAATGCCAGTAACAGTGGCCGATATGGTTCACCATGCAAAAGCAGTGCGCCGAGGGGCAAAGGATACGTTTGTTGTTGTGGATATGCCATTTGGTTCATACCACGGTGATGTACACGAGACGTTGAAAACGGCCGTATCCATGATGCAGGAAACAGGAGCAGATGCATTAAAGTTAGAGGGAGCAGACGATGTTCTACCAGCAATTCGTAAATTAACGTCAGCTGGCATTCCGGTGGTAGCTCATTTAGGTTTACTACCTCAATCAGCAGGAGTGCTTGGTGGTTACAAAGTTCAGGGTAAAACAGCTGAACAGGCAAAGAAACTCATTGAAGATGCAAAAAAATGTCAAGAGGCTGGGGCATGTGCAGTCGTCTTAGAATGTATTCCGCATCAGCTAACAGAGATGGTATCCGCTAATCTCATTATTCCAACAATCGGCATTGGAGCTGGTGTTGAGGCTGATGGACAAGTGTTGGTTTATCATGACATGTTAAGCTACGGTTCACATCATGTACCAAAATTTGTGGAACAGTTTGCTAATATGGGTCAAGAAGCGAGCCGTGGAATCGTTAGTTACGTAGAAGCGGTCAAGGCAGGTACATTCCCTGCGTCTAAGCATTCCTTCACGATGAAAGAGGAAGCACTGGATCAGCTATATGGGGGCGTAAAGTAATGAAAGTCGTCACTACAGTCCAAGCATTAACCGTAGAAATCCAAGCAGCTAAGCAAGCTCAAAAAACAATTGGACTCGTTCCAACAATGGGGTATTTACATGAGGGTCATTTAACGCTAGCAAAAACAGCTCGCACCGAAAATGATTTAGTCGTTATGAGTATCTTTGTCAACCCAACACAATTTGGGCCAGACGAAGACTTTGAAAGCTATCCACGTGATTTGCCACGGGATACTGCTTTAGCAGAGTCTGTCGGTGTAGATATTATTTTCGCACCGAGTGTTGAAGAAATGTATCCGCATGATGGTGGTATTCGTATTCATGCGGGTGAACAGGCAACTATTCTTTGTGGAGCGAGCCGTCCAGGCCATTTTGATGGCGTTTTACAGGTTGTATCGAAATTATTTCACCTAGCACAGCCGACACGAGCTTATTTTGGACAAAAAGATGCACAACAGGTTGCTATTATTGCTACGATGGTACGCGATTTTAATTTCCTTTTGGAATTGCGAGTAGTACCCATTGTACGGGAGAAGGACGGTTTAGCGAAATCCTCTCGTAATGTGTATTTAAGTGAAGCGGATCGTCTTGAGGCGCCAGCAATTAATGAAGCGCTACAGCTTGCTCGTGATAGCTTTTTAACGAATGGTGATGTTGCGAATGCGCTTGCAAAAGCAAAGGCACACATTGCAGCACGCACACACGGTCACATCGACTATATTGAACTATTAGCATATCCAGATTTAATACCTGCGACTGCTGAGACGGAGCAAGTGCTTGTAGCTGCAGCCGTCTATATTGGTAAAACTCGATTAATTGATAATTGTATCTTTAATGTGAAAGAAGGATTGTAATATGTTACGAATGATGATGAATAGTAAAATCCACCGTGCTACAGTGACACAAGCAGATTTAAACTATGTTGGATCTATTACGATTGATGAGGATATTTTAGATGCAGTAGGGATGCTACCAAACGAAAAAGTGCATATCGTTAATAACAACAATGGCGCACGTTTTGAAACATATATTATTGCAGGGGAACGTGGATCAGGCGTTATTTGTGTGAACGGTGCAGCAGCTCGCCTAGTGCAACGTGGAGATATTGTGATCATTATTTCTTATGTTTACGTAGATAATGCAGAGGCAAAAGATCATAAGCCAACAGTAGCTATTATGGGCGAGGGTAATATCATTAAAGAAATGATTGCCTATGAGCCAGAAGCAACGGTGATGTAATAGAGAGGAAGCATGTACAAATTGTACATGCTTCTTTTTGTGTTTAATCTAAAGAAGAGAAGGGATGCCGTTGAGCGAAATATGTGATAAAATTCATCTATCTAATGTGAACTGTGAGTTGAGATGTATGATGGAAAGTCAAAAGTATGCAATTGTTGATTTAGAGACGACTGGTCATTCACCGGCAAATGGGGACCGAATGATTCAAATAGCAATTGTTATTATGAAAGATTGGAACATTGAGCGTACCTTCACGAAGTTTATTTATCCAGGTAAAGCTATTCCAACGTTCATTCAGGATTTAACGCATATTACGGATGAGGATGTAAAGGATGCCTTGCCGTTTGAGGCACATGCCGACTACATATACGAACTGCTTGCTGATTGTGTATTTGTCGCGCATAATGCGGATTTTGACTTATCCTTTTTACAAGCAGAATTTAAGCGAGCAGGTTTACCGAAATGGCAAGGTAAAAAGATGGACACGGTTGAGCTTGCTAAAATTTTATTTCCAATGTCACTTAGCTTTAAGCTAGGTGATTTAGCAGCAGATTTAAATATAGAGCTAACAAATGCACACCGAGCAGATGACGATGCCCGAGCAACTGCTGAGCTTTTTAAACATTGCTGGAAGGAGTTACTCAGTCTCCCTCAGCTAACTCTTGAACAAATGCATAAACGTTCATTCAGATTGAAATCAAATTTATCCCAACTTTTCTTTGAAGCTCTTCAAATTAAACGACAGCATGTAACTGCTAATGAGAATGTCTCCTACTATCGCAATTTGGCTATTTGTGATGGAAGAAAAAAGTATACAAATCATGAGGAGATTGTATCATATCCACAATCAGCAGCTGACAAAACAGCATTAATGACAAAGGCTATGTCGAATTTTGAGCAACGACCGGCGCAATTTGAGATGATGGACACTATTTGGCAAGCGCTCAATGACAAAAGGGAATGCGTTATAGAGGCTTCAACAGGCATTGGTAAAACAGCGGGCTATCTACTTCCTGCGATTTTATATGCTCGAGCAGTCGATAAAAAAATTGCGATTAGCACATATACGTCACATTTGCAGGAGCAGCTTGTTGAAGAAGAGCTACCGAAGATTGAAAAAATCGTTGGCACTAAAGTAAATATTGCTGTTCTTAAGGGCATGCAGCACTATATTGACGTTGCACGCTTTGAGCAATGTATGGCTTATGCTGATGAAACTTATGATGATACCTTTACGATTTTGCAGATTCTTGTTTGGCTGACTAAAACAGAAACAGGTGTGTTAAGTGAGCTCAATGTATCTGGTGGTGGCCAACTATTTTTAGAAAAAATCCGCAAAATGCCTGATGAAAAACCTTCAAAGGGTTTTGATTTCTATGAACAAGCGTTAAAAAATAGTGAATTTGCTGATTGTATTGTAACCAATCATTCTATGGTACTCAGTGATTTAGTCCGTCAAACACCGATCTTTACACAAATTGACGGATGGATCATTGACGAAGCACATCAATTTATACAATCTGCCATGCAGCAGGACGAAGTTGTCTTCTCCTATACGCAGTGGAAGTATATTTTCGGTCAAGTAGGAACGATGGAGGAAACTGCTTTGTTCCAGCAATTTAGTCAGGCAGCTAAGAAAAAACAACGTGTTTCTATGCAAAGCTTGCAGCGACTAGATGCACAATTTATACGTCTACAACGGACATTCGATGAAACTATTCAGCGAGCTGTTCAAAAAATGCAGCAACAAATAAAAGGGAAACAAGCTAGTAGTAAATGTACTTTGTTTTTAGAGGATGTAACGCTAGCAAAAGAACCGCTTTTACAAGTAAGTAAGATCACACAGCAGTGGCTTGATCTTGCGACAGAAGTAGGGCAGGCTTTTAAAAATAATATTGAGCAATTAGATAAAAATGAGCTCTATATATTATCGGAATGGCATTATTGGATCCGTGAATTAAAAGTGAAAATCGCTGAATGGGAGGAAATTTTCCTAGCGTCACAGGATGATAATTCAGTGTGGTTAGAATTCGATTTACGGAGCGTTCCAGGTAGCTTACAAGTCTTTAAAAAGCCTGTGAATGTCACGCCAATCATTGAAAAAGTACTGGCACCGCTTCGTAAGCAGGCAAGCATAGTATGGACTTCTGGTACTTTGACTGTACCAGGCAATGAGCGTTTTGTGACGCGCCAACTCGGTATTTCTGATAGTGTGCCAGTCAGAAAGCTACAAGCGCCCCCATCCTATTATGCAGGAGCGAAGGCATTTATTGTCACAGATATGCCCGATATTCAACATGTGTCACAGGATGAATATATTGAAGCGGTCGCCCAGGCGATTACACGTACAGTACGGATGACGGAAGGACGTTGTTTTGTCCTATTTACCGCACAGGACATGCTTCGAAAAACAGTGGAGCTTATTCAAGATAGTGAACTCCTTGATGACTATATGCTCTTTGCACAAGGTGTAACGGGTGGTAGCCGTATGCGAATCCTGAAATCATTCCAAAAATTTAGCCATGCCGTTCTTTTTGGTACAAACAGCTTCTGGGAAGGTGTAGACGTTCCGGGTGACGCACTTGCATCGGTTATTGTTGTACGCCTGCCGTTCTCCTCACCAGAAGAGCCTGTATTTAAGGCGCGCGCAAAGCATATTACTACACAAGGTCGCAATTCCTTCAATGAGCTATCACTACCAGAAGCCATTATGCGTTTTAAACAAGGCTTTGGTCGTTTAATCCGTTCATCGCAGGATAAAGGAGCCTTTATCGTTTTAGACCGCCGCATTTCAACAAAGTCGTATGGTAAGGAATTTATCAAGGCGTTACCACCGATTGATGTTAAAAAATTACAACTACCTGAGTTGTTAAAGGAACTTAATAATTGGCAGAAATAGTTGGAACCTCTTTTCTGCTCAAAATCTTAAAAGTGTGAGAAATCAATGTCTAAAGTTGATGTCTCACGCTTTTTTGGTGTGAAAATTTTATTAGTTTGCCCCTAGATAAAAGTACCTTTTACTGATTTTCCCTAATCCTAAATTTATTTTTTAAAAATTCGTACCAGGGAATACCAATAAAGAATAGTGACAATAGAAGACAAAAAAGTAAATCATTTGTTTGGACACCATCTGCAAAAAGGATTAGTGATACGGCTAAAAATGCTAAAATCCTAATGATTATCAGTTTTTTCATAAAATACTCCCCTTCTTTTTGTGTTAAAGTGCAAATGTTTTTTGGAGAAGAATGGTAGTGAATTTTATTTATAGACTATTCACCTATATTATATGTGATTTATGAAATTTTTGGTAATTATAAAACTTTCTGCTCTATTTAAATAGCCAATTGGTAGATGATTTGGATAGTATTTCTTCGATTTTTTCAAAGACCATAAGAACAAGAATAGGATATGATGGCGTAAACCAATAAGGACAATGCAGAAGGTGAGTTGGAATTTTCAGATACAGTAAATAAGCAGCTTTTAAAAAAGTGGTTTATTACCTTCAACTTTGTTTGTAATATAACTTAGCCTTAGGCATGCCTTTGTATAAATAAGCGGTTACTGCTAAAAATAAGACCGTCAAAATGAGCGAGTTAATTTACACAATAAGTATTTGTAATTTTACCACTTGTTATGACAATTTTTTTGCAAGAACGACGCTTATTATACATGTGAAGAATGAACTTCCGGTGTATTACTGGCTTCGTATTTACAAGTGAAGGAGGTGTAAACGTGAGCGTAGTTTATAGAATCGCTTTAGTGTTAGTGATCATAGGCGCAATCAACTGGGGACTTATAGGATTCTTTAGATTTGATTTAGTTGCCTATTTGTTCGGTGGACAAACAGCGGTATTATCACGATGGATTTATGCATTCGTTGGATTAGCAGGACTAGTATCCTTACCTGTTCTTATTATGCGATTTGATGAGGACGAAGATCTTGTTCCTGATTTAAATCATGACCATGACCATCATACTCGCATAGACAGAAATCCAAACTATAGTATGGAGTTCGGTGATGAAGCAGATTTTACTGCTTTAAAAACAACTAATGTGCTAAAAGAAGAAAAAAAGGATTCACATAGTAAAAATAAAAACAACAACAAAAACAAAAACAAAAAATAACCTCGAGTTTATTCCTCAAAAAAACTGATGGCCGTTTGGTGAGGGCACTGAAAAACTTACGTTTTCATAAAAGCGAACCTTTCTCAGATAAAAATAAGGCACTTCTTGTTCGATTTTGAACAGGAAGCGCCTTAT